>JADGAQ010000233.1 GCA_015231925.1 Magnetococcales bacterium | reverse complement strand
GGGGTCCAGGGGGCACCCCTGGGACTTTTCCTTTCGCCGTTGACACGATCATGCCATGCTGGGCAGGGGCACGAAGACTTATCTTTAATTTATTCAAAAATATTCACAAAAAAGATCTCTATTGAACAACAAAGTAAAAGTCAAAAGACAGAACATTTCCTTTTTTTGATACT
The DNA here is from genome assembly GCA_015231925.1 of Magnetococcales bacterium. NCBI lineage: Bacteria > Pseudomonadati > Pseudomonadota > Magnetococcia > Magnetococcales > Magnetococcales bacterium. Next base: position 5,429 of record JADGAQ010000233.1, on the reverse strand, counting down.
TAAAGGATAACATATTGAAAGGCGGCCCGGATCATTCCGCCATCGCCAGGGAGCGCGTCTCCAGCGGATGCCAGCCCCGCAACACCAATCCCCCCCGCCCGTCGATGCCGATCTCCTCCCCGTAGCGAATTTCATGCCCACCAATGGTGCAATGCTGCTCCCGAAAGATCAATTCCTCACAACCCACCACACAGGTCTTTTCCAGCCGCGCCGCCACAATGGCCGCATGCGAGGTCTGCCCCCCACGGGCGGTCAACAAACCATCGGCCCTGGAGATCTCGCGAATATCGTCCGGCACCGTATCGTAACGGATCAGAATCAAGGGCACACCCGGCTTTTCGACCCGCAACGCCTCGATCTGTTCCAGATTGAACACCACCAAACCACACAACGCCCCCCCGCTGACCCCGATACCCGTGCCCAAACGATGTCCGGCAATGTCCGACTCTCCCGAAAAACCCTTGAGAACCGGCAATCCCCCGCGCTGAGTCACCATGTCCCGTGTCTGCAACAGGAAGAGATTCTCCGCGCCGGGACCATCGAAGGTGAACTCCATCTCCTGGGGATTCCATCGTTTTTCATACACCAAATGACGGGCCAGCGTCAGCAATTTCTGAAAAATCTGCGGAAAACACCGCTCCAGCGAACTCTCCGGGTCACGTCCGTCGTAAAGACACTGCTCCAGAGAGATGGGACGGGTGGCCACCAGCCCGGAAACGATATCCTCCCCCTGGTTGCCGGGGGTGTAGTCGCCCCACAACACCACCCGGTTGAGGCGGTTGCGATAGGGATTGGCGGTGAACAAGACCCCGGTGCCCGCCGACTGATGCACGTTGCCGAAAACCATGCTTTGCAGCACCACCGCCGTGCCCCAGTCGTTGGCGATGTTCATGATGCGCCGGTATTCCGCCGCCTTGGGCGCGTTCCAGGATTTGACCACCTGGTTGATGGCGGCGTGAAGCTGCTCCCAGGGGTCGTCGGGAATGACCACCCCCTCGCGCTGGGCCCGCACCCGATAGGCCAGGGCCAGATCCCGCATCTGCTCCGCGCTGAACTCGCGCTTCATCTGCACGTTGCAACGTCGTTTGGCCTGGTGCATCAGCTCCGAGAAGAAGCTGCGCTCCAGATTGAAGGACATGCTCCAGGACTGCACGAAACGCCGGTAATTGTCCCAGGCGAAGAAGGCGCTGCCCGACTGACGGATCAGCCCGTCGACGATGTCGGTGTTGATGCCCACGTTGTGGATGGTCTGCATCATGCCGGGCATGGAGATCAGGGCGCCGCTGCGCACCGACAGCAGCAGGGGTCGCTCCGCATTGCCGAAGAGCAGCCCGCTGCGCCGTTCGATGAGGCGCATGTTGGCCTGCAACTGCTCGACGAAATCCTGCCACGCCGGCGGATAGAGGCGCACCACCTGACGGCAGCGGAAGAATTCGGTGGTGAGAATCACCCCCGGCGGCACCGGCGCGCCCTGATCCACCAGTTGCACCAGATTGAAGCCCTTGTTGCCCAGATCGATGAGGTTGCGGGTGTGGGGATTGGGTTTGTGCAGGTCGCAGAAGAGCTTGGCCGGATCGTAGCTCATGAGCTGATCCAGACCCCGGGTGGTCAAGCGCTTTTCCTGGGAGGAGAGGATGCGTCGCAGCCGGGAGATGAAGCGGTCGAAGGCCTGCAAACCGAAGGTCTCGCCGATGAGATCCCGCACCAGCGACTCCCCCACCCGCTCGATCAGGGTTTCGGCATCCCCGTTCCAGTGGTCGCGATAGCGGGCCACCAGCACCTCGCGGGTGATCAGCGGCACGATCAGGGCCAGATTGTTGCGGTGATGGGTCATGTAATAGGTGTCGATGGCCTCCTGCACCCCTTCGGCGAAGCCACGGAAGATGTCGACATACTGATGGTAGGAGAACTGGTTCAGCTCCAGAAAGCGTTCCAGAATGTCGAGGTGGTTGCGCAGCTTGCGGGAGGAGATGCCATCCAGATCGAGGGCCCGCAGGTAGAGACGCAGATACTTCACCACCCGGAAGAAGGCGGCCCGGGTGATGAACCCCTCGGGCAGACGCTCCACCAGCCGTTCCAGATGCAGATTGGCCAACTGCTCCAGGCGAAACGACAGGGAGAGGGCGTCGAACTTCTTCTCCTGATAGCGCCCGTAGACCGACGGGATATCCACGGCGATATGGCGTTTCTGGAAGATCTCCTCCTTGGCCGGATAGACCTCGGCGCTGAGAATCACCGCCTTGAGGGCTTCGAGGGTGGTCAGCAGCAGCTCCAGGGAGGGCTCTTCGCCGGGTTTGGCCTGCAAGGCCTTGAGCAGCGGCTTGACCTCGGAAAGCCCGTCCCGCACCGCCGTCACCAGCATGGCCTGCAAACCGCGATAGCCCAGATTGTATTTGAGGTGCAGCAACTGATAGAGGCGGATGAGCAGGAACAGGCGACGCCGCTCCCGGGGGGAGATGGATTCCACACCGTCGATGTAGGCCAATGCCTCTTCCAGGGGCCAGGTCAGCAACTGGGTTTCGCTGTGAAATCCCTTTTCGGCGAAGAGCCGGTTGAGCAGCTCGTGAACCTCGCGGAAACAGGGACCGGCCGGTTCCAGGCTGCCGGTCAGCGCCTCGGGAAAGCCGTTTTCCAGTACCTGGCGCTGCCCGGTACGCCAGTAGCGCAGGATCATCTCCGCCTGATTGACGATCAGGTTGGTGGAGTCGACATGGCACTGTTTGCGCAGAAAATGGATCAGGTGATCCTGGCGGCGGGTGCTTTCGTCCAGTTCGGTGGAGACATCGCGCAATTCGCCTTCCGCGCCGATTTCGTTGAAGAAGACCGGCAGCAGGCGGCTGAACTGTTTGACCAGATTGTAGACCGGGCGGATGTCGCTGTTGAGCAGTCGGGTGACCTCTTTCTGGAAGAGGTCGGTGTCGCGAATGCAGGTGCCGGTCAGCTTCAGGTTGATGATCAGGGCGGAGAGCAGGGTTTGGCACCACCAGGGGTGGCGGGTGATCAGGTTGAGCCAGACGCGGATGTTGTGCAGGTGGGCGGGATTGCGCAGGGGTTGCCAGTCGCTGCCGACGCCGCGAAAGCCGCTGTACTGGAAGCCGAAACGCACCACCTGGCCCAGAAAGGCCTCCAGCAGGCGGCTGTTGTTGCGCCCCAGGATGTCGCGTCCCAAAGCGTCGATGCACTGCAGGGCGGTGGTGGGGTAGTTGACCACGTTGGCGTTGAGGAAATTGAAGGTGCGGTCGAGAAACTCCCGCAGGGCTTCGTAACTCTGCTGCAACTGCACCAGATGCAGGAAGCTGCGAATGATCTCCCGCAGGGTCTCCTCGTGGATCAGGGAGAGGCCTTCGGTCTCCATGATATGGAACATGAAGCGCAGCTTGCGGCCTTCGATGAGGCGCTGGGTGTTTTCGTTGTGTTCCCCGCCGTTGGGTGCGCCCAGCTCCCGGGTGGCGTTGCGGTAATGGCGCAGCATGTCCAGATAACCCGGCAGGCCCAGCAGCTCGGTCAGACCTTTCACATGCGGGTCGGCGGGATCGTCTTCCGCCGAGGTGGGCAGGGTGGTGAGCAGTTGCCCTTCGAGGCGGCGCAACTGGCGCAGATGCTCTTCCAGCAGGCGGTGGGAGATGGCTTCGATCGATTTGGCGCCGGGCTCCCAGTAGCTTTCCGGATCCTCCTGTTCCAGCCAGTAGAGGTAGGTGGTTCGCAGCGGGGTGATCAGCATGTCGCGGAAGGCGACCGGGTCGAGCGGCATGGGTCCGGGCAGGGTTTTGATCACCTGCAGCAGGTTGCGTCCGGTGCGGGCCAGGCCGTAGTGGCTTTGGGCCAGCAGCAGCTGGTGTTTTTCGGGCAGCGCGGCCAGGCGGCGGAAGGTTTGGTCCAGAAAGGAGGCATGGGCCTGCAGCTCGGCGGGCGCGAGGCGTTCGGTGAGTTTTTCCAGGTAGGCGGTCACTCCTTCCAGGGCCGAGAAGCTGAGCAGCGGGTTATCCACTTCGGCCAGCGCCTGGAAGAAGAAATCGGCGAAGAGGCGGGCGCAGTGTTCGCCCTGGGGATGGGCCCGGTAGCGAAAGGCCTGATCGGTGACGAAACGGCGTAGATCGGGCAGCAGCAGCGACCAGTTGCGATAGGGGTGGTTCAGCTCTTTCAGCAGCTTTTCCAGCCCGGTTTGGATGCCTTCGTAGCCCTGCACCACCTGGCGCAGGATCTCCTGCCGGGGCAGGATGGGCACGGGTCCGACGGCGGTTTCCTGGAGGTTGGCGATCAGGGCGTCGGAGAGGGGCGGCAGCTCCTCCTCTTCCGTGGCGGGTTGCGCCGTATCGCTCATGCGAGTTCCCGGGCGACCATGTAGCGCAGCAGGTCCAGCACGCGGTTGGCGTAGCCCCATTCGTTGTCGTACCAGCTCATCACCTTGACGGTGTTGCCGATGACGCGGGTGGTATCGGCGTCGTAGACGGCGGAGTGGGTATTGCCGACGTAGTCGACGGAGACCAGGGGTTGGTCGCTGTAGCCCAGATAGCGGTTGGCGCTGGCGCGATAGGCGGCGTGGACCTCTTCGACGGAACAGGGGCGTTTGACCTGGGCCACCAGGTCCATCAGGGAGACATCGGGGGTGGGCACGCGCACGGCGAGGCCGTCGAGGCGGCCTTTCAGGGCGGGCAGCACCCGTCCGATGGCGGCGGCGGCGCCGGTTTTGGTGGGGATCATGGAGACGCCGGCGGCGCGGGCGCGGCGCAGGTCGGCATGGGGTCGGTCGAGCAGGGACTGATCGGCGGTGTAGGCGTGCACGGTGGTGATCATGCCGTGTTCCAGGCCGAAGTGGTCGAGCAGGACTTTGGCGGTATGGGCCAGGCAGTTGGTGCTGCAGGAGGCGTTGGAGACGATGCGGTCGTAGCGGGGATCGTATTCCGATTCGTTGATGCCCATGACCAGGGTACGCATTTCGCCGTTGGCGGGGGCGGTCAGCACGACGCGCCGGGCCCCGCCCTGGAGGTGGCCGCGAACGGCATCGGGCTGGATGAATCGTCCGGAGGCTTCGACGACGTAGTCGACCCTGGCGGCTTGCCAGGGGATGGCTTCTGGCACACCTGCGCCGAAATAGGAGATAGGCTCTCCGTCGATTTCGAGGCCGTGGCCGGTGGTATTGACCTGGGCGGGGAAGTTGCCGTGGACCGAATCGTAGTGCAGCAGATGGCGTGCGGTTTCGGGCGGCATGGGATCGTTGATGGCCACGATGGCCAGGTCTGCGAACAGGGGGTCTTTACGTTGCGCCCGGAGGATGCTGCGTCCGATGCGGCCAAATCCGTTTATGCCAATGCGGGTGGTCATGTCCGTGCCTCGACTTCTCCAAAAACCTCCCCCCGGAGGGGCGGAACCGATTGCCCTGCAACTGTAAAGGAGAGGAGCCGGAAATGCCAGATGCGGGGAGAGGGGGG
>JADGAQ010000232.1 GCA_015231925.1 Magnetococcales bacterium | reverse complement strand
GCGGTGGCCGCCTACGATCAGGCCCTGCAACGCGATCCCCGCAATGCCCAGGCCCTGAACAATCGGGGCAACGCCCTCAAGCAGCTGGGGCGACACACCGAGGCGGAAAGCGACTATCGGCGGGCCATGGCCGTCAGCCCCCGCTATGCGGAACCCTATCGCAATCTGGCCGATCTGTTGCGGGAGCGGCAGCTTTTCGCCGAGGCGCTGAACCACGCCCAGCAGGCTTTGCGACTCAATCCCGACTACGCCGACGCCCAACTGGTGCTGGCCGCCGTCTATCGCGATCAGAAACGCTTCAAGGAGGCTCAGGACGTGCTGCGGCACGTTCTGGGGCGATTCCCCCGGCTGCCGGAGGCGCACCTCGCCATGGGGCAGCTGCTGCAAGGCATGGGAGCCCACGCCGAAGCCCTGCCGTGTTATCGCCGGGCCATTCGTCTCAATCCCGACATGCCGGCCAGCTACAACCATCTGGCCATTGCCTTGCGGGAGGAGGGGCAGCTCGACGAAGCCATCACCATCCTGCAACAGTCGGTGACGCGACACCCCAGGGTGCCCGGCACGCTGCGCAATCTGGGTAATCTGCTCAAGGAGGCCTGTCGCATCGACGAGGCCAAAGCAGCCCTTTACCAGGCCGTCTCCCTGGCCCCCCAGGATGCCCAATTGCGCATGGAGCTGGCCTTCACCCTGATTCTCAACGGGGAGTTGGCCGCCGGGGCCAGGGAATACGAGTGGCGTCATCAGGCCATCGACCGCTTGGAGCGCAACTTTCCCAAGCCCGCCTGGGACGGTTCCGATCCCCGGGGCAAGACCATTCTGGTCTACTGCGAACAGGGGCAGGGGGCCAACATCCATTACAGCCGGTATCTGCCGTTGCTGGCGGCGCATGGGGCGCGGATTCTGCTGGAGACCTATCCCAGCTTGAAATCGCTCTTCGCCACCCTTCCGGGTCCGCAGCATCTCTTCGTGCGAGGGCAGGAGAAGCCCGGAGAGTACGATTTGCAGGCCTCCCTGCTTTCCATGCCGCATCTGTTCGGCAGTGAGGTGGAGACGGTTCCCGTCAATCTGCCGCTGTTCGCCATGGATGCCGAGAAGGTGCGACATTGGCGGCAGCGGTTGCATCGGGAGGGGGACCGGCGTTTGAAAGTGGGTATCGCCTGGCAGGGCAATGCCAATTTTGGCGGGGATCGGCATCGTTCGATACCGTTACGTCACTTCCGTCCGCTGCTGGAGGTGGCGGGGGTGCGGTTCATCTCGTTGCAGCACGGTTTCGGGCGGGAGCAGTTGGTGGATCTGCCGGAAGAGCTGATGCCGGAGGATTGGGGCGGGGAGGTGGGGGATTTCGTCGATACGGCGGCGTTGATGGAGAGTCTGGATCTGGTGATCTCCTCGGACACCGCCGTGCCGCATCTGGCGGGGTCGCAGGGCAGACCGACGTGGCTGGTGCTGCCGTTTTGTCCCGATTGGCGCTTCATGCTGGGGCGGGAGGATTCGCCGTGGTATCCCGGCATGCGGCTGTTCCGGCAGTCCGCGCCGGGGGATTGGCCGGAGGTGATGGCGCGGGTGGGCGAGGCGCTACGGCAGAGGGTGGAATAACAAGTCAGTGATGGTCGAGCAGGCAGGTCCAGGAGTGTTTCACCGTATTGACCTCTTTTTCGGTCATAAACGCCCCCAGTTCGGCATGGAATACTTTATAATATTCACACGCATCACACTCTTTGCCGTGTTTCACTTCAAGACATTGCATCTCTTTCGGAGCATGGGCTCCCGCCACAAGCCAGCATACGGCCTCTTGCAGTTTTGGAACGATACACCTGGCTTCAATGCTTCCGCTTTTCGGTTGTTGGCCGCACTGCATCACATCCCAGCATTTACGCATTCGATTCTCCCAACAAGGTTTGATCTCTGTGGGAATGCGAGCAGCCTGTTCGCCGCGCAAGCATCCCGTCGCTGGATGATATGGCCTGGAAAATCGGCGGTTGAGGCAGTGTGAAGACGACGCATTCACGGCCCCAGCTTAACACGGTATTCACGCTTTTGCTACATGACAATGACGTGTTCAGTCCAATCGGTTTCGCTCTCGGAGGTGCGACCTCTGCGACGTTTGCCGGGGGCTGTTGGGCAGGCCGACACCCCGTCGGATGCGGCGGAACGGTCAGGTCAGGCTGGCCGCGCGCTGTTTTTTGAGCATGACGGCGGCGACGGCATAGCCGCCATCCGCGCCATCCACGAAGTGGAACTGGCGTCCCATGCGCTGGTAGACCAGACAGGTCATGTGGGCCTGTTCCGAGGTGTGAAGACCATAATGGAGATCGCCCTGTTGCCGCCATTGCTCCAGCAGGGCGGTCAACTCCAGGCGGCGTCGGGGTTGGCTGGCAAAGATCATGCGCAGCAGTCCGTCGAACTTCTCGCAATCGCTGGTGGCGGCCACCAATGCCGGATACGCCGACCAGTTCGTTCCCTTCCAGGTATGCATCAGAAGTTGGCCGAGGCTGTTTTCCAGACGCAGTTTCCAGCGGCGGACCAGCCGTTGCCAGAGGTTTTGGGCCGGGTGATGCACCCGGTTTTCCAGGTCGAGGGACTGGGCGGCGAAGGTCAGTTTCAGTTGATCCGGAGCGACGGGTCGGCGCTGCCCGGAAGAGCCGCAGAGCGTTTCGATGGCGGCAAGCACCCGGGTATAGACCTCTTTCTGTTCGGCGGGAACGGGGGATCGGGCCTCCACCAGCAGGCTGACCATTTCGCCCTGGGGGCTGAGCAGATTTTGCCAGCGGCATTCCAGTCCCGAGTAGTCGGCCTTTTCGTCCGCTTGCGCTTCCGGCACGCGACAGGCCGTGGCGGACGGATCCTTGAGCAGCGCTTCGGCCAGAGCCAGACCATTGCCCATCATCAGGGCCTGACTGCTCCGTTCCGCCAGGGACAGGCAGGCGACCCGGATCTCCTGTCCGGCCTGATGGATCACCGTCATGGGAATCATGCCGGCCCGCAGGGTCAAGCCGAACTCGTTGCGGGCCAGGCGCACCGTGGCGGACAGAACCTGTCGGGCCGGAGCGGCAAGGGAGGCTGGCAGCAGCAGGGTGGCCCCATCGCCGCCGAAGACGAAGGGCAATTCCATCTCCGGGGCCAGATTGAGCAGTCCGGCGATGGTCATGGCCCCCAACAGGTTGACCTCTTTGTAACGCCCTTGACGAATGGCCTCGGTCGAACCCTGGATATCGCTCATGACCACCAGCCAGGTTTCGGGTACCGGCTGATAATGGTCGAACTGGAAAATCTGGCCAAACTCCCGAATGGGGGGCAGGTGATGGTAAAAAAGCCTGTCATCGTTGAGATTCATCATGAAACCCCTTCGAACCCGTTCGACGGTGCGTGAGGAACGCTGTTTGATGCGGCATTGCGCCGTTCGGGAACAGCTCGCCATGCCGGCATCCGATGCGGTCGTGGCGGAGGCGGGGTCGACAAACCTCCCGATGAGATCGGGAAGGTCCAGGAGGGGAAGGCGGAACATGAGGGGAGAGTCCGTCCCTCTCCGGAAAAGCTTGCCCGACCCTGGTGGCGTTCGATACCATGGTCCCTCTTTCCGGCGGTGAACAACAAACACGGTATTATCCAGGGCCATGTTTCCCTCTTCTTCAACCGGCCAGCTCCCCGTCGACGAACTCCTCGCCAACCCCGGCGGCTACCTGTTGGTCGATGTCCGCGGGGTTTCGAAGGGCGAACCCGCCATCCCCGGATCGCGGCGCGTCTATCTGCTGGATATCGAAGAGCGGCCCGAGGCGTTTTTGCGACCGTTCGCGTCTCAACTGAGCAAACGGCCGCTGCTTTTCTATTGCAGCAAAGGCGAAAGCAGCTACTACCTCCTCGACAAGTTTCCCGACCGATCCCGGCTCCATGCCCTTCAGGGGGGAATGGTATCCTATCTGATGACCATCTCCCGGTTGCTGCACGAACACCCCTATGAGGATCAGAGCAAACGGGGCGAAACCATGGCCAAAATCCTCGCCGCCCTGACCAGCGGAGAGACCGATGCCGACACCTTCCGCAAGATTGTCGATCGGCTGTTGCGCTGCACGCCGAATCCCCGGTTCAAGAAACTGGTGCGCTGAACCAGCCGGGAATCCCTTCCCGACATGTCGGCAAGGTCGGTGTCGTCGGGCGTCCCGTCCCGGCGTTCGAAAAGAGGGTCGTTAACCCGTCGACACCTGTACAGAGCCGGCCTGCCGGTCGGAATTCGCCTTCAGTCCGTCCTGTTTGGCATATTTCATGTCTTCAATCATGATGTGGTTCACCAGCCATTTGCTCATCAAGGCGGTCAGTTCGCTGACGATATCGGGTTGTTTTTCATGGATGTAGCGACGGCGCAATTCGGTTACCCTGCCGGCAAAGTGATTGTGCTGTCCGGCGTGGTCCAGGATCAACGTCGCGGGAAAGCCGTTGTCGCGCAGGAAGGTCTCCTCCCGCTGAAAATGTCGGATGGTGTAGTTGAACAGTTCGTAAAGTACCAGTTCCACCGTAATGCTGTCGAAGCGTTTCTGTACGATATCGATTTCGTTGATCAGTCGGATGATGCCTTTGTGATCATTATCCAGATCCGGCACGCCCACGGACATCTCCCGGGTCCAGGTGATGACCGGCAGCTCCTTGTGATGCGCGATGACCTCAAGAAAAGCGGCTACCACCTTGGGATCGAACGATTTGCCGGATTCGTTGCGGATGAAAGCCAACGCCTTCTCTTCGGACCACGGCTCCTTGTAGGGACGCCAGGAGGTGAGGGCATCGTAAACATCGGCCACCATGACGATTCGGGCCTCCAGGGGAATGTCCTCTCCCGCCAGACCGTCGGGATAACCCCCGCCCTGATACTGTTCATGGTGGGATCGGGCGATACGGGTGGCCATTTCCAGGTAGGAGTCGACCTCCTGCAGATCTTTGGCATTCTTCAGATAGGTGCATCCCGCCGCGGAATGTTCCTGCATGATGCGGCGCTCCTCGGGGGTCAGGGGGCCCGGTTTCAGCAGGATGCGGTCGGGGATGCTCACCTTGCCCACGTCGTGCAACATGCTGCACAGGGCAATCTGCTCCAGAAATATGTCGCTGATCGCTGCCGTGTTGTCTTCCCGCAGTTTCAGGGCGATTTTCTGCGTGACCCGGGCTACCCGCAGCACATGCTCGCCGGTATTGCTGTCCCGTTTTTCCGCCAAATCGGCCAGGGACATGATGATGGCCCGATTGGAACGCTGCAGGGCGCTCATCTCCACCTGTTGCTTCTGGGTCATGAGCTGGCTTTGGCTCAATTCCCGTTCGGCAACCAGGCGTTTGTCCACTTCGTTGATAATCAGGCGTAAAATGCGCCGGCCTGCGGTAAGGCCGATCCAGGCCAGGGTCAGGACGATTCCCAGCAGAATCCATTCATCCTCCTGCCGTTCCCGGATCAGGTGTTGGCCAATCATCTTGGCGGCCTCTTCGTGACCTTTACGCAAGGCTTCTGCTTCGGAGACGAGAATTTCGATCTCTTCCACAGAGGACTCAAAAAAAGAATCAATCAATTCGGAGGTTTTGGTCCGTTTCCAGATTTCATTGATTTTTTTCAGTTGATGCCTTGCTTGCTGATGTTGAACCCACAGGACGGTAT
>JADGAQ010000231.1 GCA_015231925.1 Magnetococcales bacterium | reverse complement strand
CACCGTCTTGCGCCTTGCCAGGAACCAAAATCTGGCAAATGTCAACACGCCCTACTTCTCCGCCTTCTTTTCCACACCCTTGCCTTCCGGTTCTTCCTGCTCCTTGTGGGCCACACCCACATGGCAGTCGATACAGGTACCGCCCTGCTCCAGGGCGCGGCGATGCTTTTTGGCCGCCGTGCGATCCTGTTTTTCGAAGTTCATGGCGTCGAAATTGTGGCAACCCCGGCACTCTTTGGAATCCCGGCTCTTCATGTTGTGGATGACGCTCTGAGCCAGCTCGTAGCGCGCCTTGTCGAAGGAACCCTTTTCCGAGTAGGTACCGATGGTATGGTGCCAGATATCCTTGGATCCGATGTAGGCCTTGGCCCAGATCTTGGACAGCCAGTCGCCGAAGGTGGCGCCGTGCGGCACATGGCAGTCGGCGCATTCAGCGCGAACGCCGGTCCGGTTCGAGTAGTGGGTGGTCTCCTTGTATTCGGCGTAAACCCCTTCCATTTCGTGACAGGAGATGCACAGTTCCATGTGACTGGTGGCGTGCATGCCGAAGTGAAACACCAGGAAAAACACACCACCCGCGACAAAACCACCCAACAGGAGGGTCCCCAGGGCAAACGATTCGCTCGGTTGCCGCAACACGGCCCACAATCTCTTCAAGAACTCCATTCCTCCACTCCTTTCTGGATCGTATTCTCCGGCATCTCCCCGATTCAAGGGGGCGGAGATCTATTCTTGGCGGAACTGCACCGCGCACAGCCAGTTGATGAAACGCGCCAAGGCTACACAATTTGACTTCATTGCTGCAAGGGATGGGATTATGGCGAGAGAAACGGCTTTATTCGGGGAAAATTATTTTGCAATACAAAAAAAGGCGGGGTTGCCCCCGCCTTTTTTTCAACTTTGCAAAAACCGACTTACAGGAACATGTCGGCCATGATGCTCTGATACCAGCTCTCGGCGTACAGGGCTTCCTGCTTGCGGAAAGCCGGGCTCGCCTTGGCCGGGGAGACTCCACCCTTGACTTCCTTGATGGTGTCCTTGCCTTCCACCTTGTCCATCTTGTAGATACCGGCCACGGAGATACCGTAGTCGGGGGTGATCAGGCTGTAGCAGGTATTCACATAGGAAGGCTCACCCACCGGTTTGCCATTCAACAAGGCGACGATGGCGGCAGCCACCACTTTGCCCTGGGAGTTGGCCGCATACCCGGACTTGGGCATGGCGCCGGCGATGCAGCTGTCACCGATCACATGAATGTCTTTGTGAAGGGTGGATTCGAACGTGGTGAAATCGACGGGGCAGAAACCCGACTCGTTGGTCAAGCCTGCCTTTTTGGCGATTTCACCGGCCATCATGGGCGGAATCACGTTGACGCAGGAGCTCTTGTACTCCTCCATCTCGGTCTTGACCACACCGGCCTTGGCGTCGACACTGGCCACCTTGCCGCCGTTGGCTCCGGGAACCCACTCGATATTCAAGCCGTTCTCCTGCCAACCGCCGGTGAACAAGCCCTGCTTGGAGAATTTGTCCTTGGGATCCAAAATGATGACCTTGGATTTCGGCTTGTGCTGCTTAAGATAATAAGCCACCAGGCTGGCCCGCTCGTAGGGGCCCGGAGGGCAGCGATAAGGATTTGGCGGGGCCACGATGATGAAGGGTTCACCGTCCGGCATGGCCTTGAGCTTGTCACGCAGCTTGGTGGTCTGAGGACCCGCTTTCCAGGCATGAGGCATCAACTCCGCAGCGGCTTCGTCATAACCGGGGATGGCTCCCCATTTGAAATCGACGCCGGGAGAGACCACGAGGCGATCGTAAATATACTCTTTGCCGCTCTTGGTGGTAACCTTTTTCTTGACGGGATCGATATCGGTGGCCATATCGATCACCACCTTAATTCCGTGCTTCTGCAGGGAATTGACATCCCAGGTCTGCACGGCTAAATCGCGCTTTTCGATGAGAATCGGATTGCTCAAGGGGCAGGAGACGTAATTGAGGCTTGCCTCAATCAGGGTGACATCGATGTTGGCATCCATCATACGGATATACTTGGCCGCGATGGCGCCGCCATAACCGCCGCCGATCACCACAACTTGGGATTTTGCGGCAGCGTGAGCCAGACGGGGTGCAGCCACTCCAACGGCGGCCAACCCTCCAGCCAGCTTGACAAATCCCCTTCTCGTAAGATTGGTCATTTCGAGGCTCCTCTCACTCGTCAATCGGTCTGGCTGGCATAGAAGTGCGCCAGTGCTTTCAGCTCATCAAGAGTCTTCTCATCCATCTGCTTGGCCATCTTCTCGGGCTGAGGAATTTTCTGCCTCAACTCGGGATCCTTGTAATCGGCCATTTTGAGCAGGAGATAGTCGACCCACTGACCGGCGAGACGCGCGGTATCGTCTTCCTGACCGCGTCCGGCGTTCTCATGGCACTTTTCACACTTCTTCTGCAGTTCCTTGCCTTGCTTGGCCAGCTTGGCATCGACGGGTGTACCCATCTTCGAATTGGGATGGGCTTTGGCGTTGAGCCACTTCTGCTTGGACAGGTGGGTGGCGATGGCGTCGATCTCCGCATCGGAATAACCGCCCGCAATACGATCCATGACCGTGGCCGGACGTTTCCCTTCCTTGTACTCTTTCATCAACCCCTTCAGCAGATTGGCCGGCATTCCCGCGATGCTGGGCATACCCGGTCCGGCAGAAACCCCATTGGTTCCATGGCAGCCGGCACAGGTATTGCTTAACATTTCGGGAGTGGCATCGGCTCCCGCCGGAGCGCTGAACAATAGACCACTGGCCAACAGGCCGGCGGCCAATGCCAACGTGCGCTGCACTTTCGATTGCATGTGATTCCCTCCAGTCATGATTCTCTCGAACATCGCGCCCGGCTTAACCCGGGCTGAACCGGTGAAAATTCACCTACCGGATACTTCGGCCCGCCTTGGGAGACACTGCCGCCCCATTCCTCCTTTCAAACAATGCGTCCCATTTTCCGTTCAACGAGCCAACTCTCCAACCAGCACGGACATCCGGTTCGGGAAATAACCGCATCAAATATCCCCCTTGGCGGCCCCGTCCATGATCTCTTTGATGGTCTTCCAGATGCGAATGGCTTCCGTCTTCAACTCCGGCGGCAACTGCTTGCCTCCATGGATCATCAGATCCAAGGCCATGGTATGCAGCCAGAGGTTCCCGCTTTTGTCCTCCACGACCGAGATCCGGCAAGGCATGAAGGCGGTGTAGACATCGTTGTAGTCGGCCATCAGCTTACCCACCTTCGCGTCACAGAACGACAGGAAGGAGATATGCCGATAGGGCTGATTGGTCACGGCCTGGACCTGCTTGTAAAAAGGCGCCTCACCGACAAAGAGGAAGTTCCGCGCCGAAGCCAGGCTCTTCAGGGAATCTTTGACATCCTCCACGGAGATACCCTTGTTGACCCGAACCGAATAGACCATGGCCGAACCGGGATCCTTGGTCTCCAGCAACTTGGTGGCAAACTTCTTGTAGGTTTCGAAGTAGCCCGGATCAAATTCCGCAATCACGGGTTTCAAAAGCACGACGGCATAAAGGACTCCCGCCACGGCAATCAACCCAACCAAAGCCAACAGATTTCGTAATAGACCCATTTTTGAAGATCCTCATGTGGATTGAGACAGGCCAGCGGAGTAACCACGCCACGGACCGGCTGATTCAAACGGGCCCCCGGACCGAAGAGTGGCGCACTGGTCCGTCTGCGGGCACGTCGAGTTTCGGGGGGAGAATCTTTGTGGCATCGCCCGAAAGGCCGGACCGGCCGGATAACGGCCTGCACGCCACCTCCCTGCCTTTGCCGACAAAAGCCTGCCGACCAATGCCGGCTTCCCCCCAACGGCATGGATGATCCAGAAAAAAATTCGGTAACAGAATCGTGACAAAATTTGACACGCGAAAGGCCTGATGCAGAAATAATCGGCAGAGCCCGACTCTGTCAACCCAAAAAATGAGTGTGACTATTTACGATTTAAAATATTATCATATACTAATATTTGTTTACTTGGGAACTTTATCTATTTTAGAGTAGCATACCTCTCCCCTGGATCAATACCATAACTGTTCAATCCTACCCAGATAGCGCGATGATTTATAATTCTTATTTAAGAATGACCTTTCGATGACATAACCCATACCGGGATAGAGAGGGATGCGTGACAGGGATTCCAAAGGATGCCAAACCAGTTGCAACGCTTTGGAGGCTTTCGGATCGATTTCCGGTCGCCCTTCCAAGATGGTGACATGAAACAAAAAATGCACCACCTCCCGGCCCTGTACCGCCGTTTCGGCAACCCAGGCCAGATCCCCGACCCCGATGCCAACCTTCAACTCTTCCTGAAATTCCCGTCGCAAGGCCGAGGCGATGTCCTCACCCGATTCCACACCTCCTCCCGGAAGGTTGAAGCGATCGTGCCCCCCAAACTGGTAACGCATGGTCAAAATCTGGCCATTTTCAACAACTATCCCGGCAGGACGAATCAGCATGACCCCTCCCCTCTCGCCTTGATTGCAGCCGGAGCACCTCCGGGGGAATCCTGCGGATCCCCCCGGTAAAACCGGGCCTTTGTTCAGCCTTCGGGGTTCCCGGCCCGTCGTTTTTTCAGAATATCCATGGCTTGCGGACGCATGGTGACCTCACGGTCGCCGAACATCACGCTGCGCAACCAGCGAAAAGCGAATCGGATCATGGCTACGTCATCTTCCAGAATGGCCTTCTCCTCCTCCGCGTCGACTTGGAACCTCTCCCGGAAGGTTGAACCGAAGACGAAGCGGCGCATCTGATCCGGGTCGGTCTGGGCCATGTAGACCATTTCAGCCATGGGCAGGGGCGTTTTGGCTGCATCCCCGGCAGTACGACGTTTCAGGATAAAGGTCATCCACTCCTGATTGACTTCGTCGTAACCGTCGGAGCCTTGATCGGCCCGCCACGCATCCACCGTCCAACTTTTCGCCTCGGCGTGTCCCTGACAAAAGGGCTCCCGCACCAGAAAATAGAAGGTCTCATCCCCCGGTGTCGCCTGACGATGCATCAAGGCCAGCCCCAGTGGATAATAACGGCAGGCTACCGGGCGATCACTGTATACCGAGCAGCCGGCATCGGTCACAAAGGGACATTTCCCGCTCTCCGGATCCATGCGGATCAGCGGAACCGGAAGATCCCCTTTCGCCAGAAAAGTTGGCTCGGCGAAGCGATTCAAAAACTCCTCGGCATCCAAACCCAGGCGTTTCCGTAAACGCAAAAGATCGTATGGTGTCAGGATGATCTCGATGTGGCTGCAACAACTGTTAAAGCAAGAGATGCCAGGATAACACTTGAAGCGCATGAGATCCGACCCGGAAAGCTTCACCGGATCCAAGACGTTGAGTACTTCCCGCGGCATGGTGCGCAGTTCTTCATCGATTTGAACGGCCTTGTCACGTAGGGCTTCCGTTTCGTCGTCACGCATCGTTTCCATCCACTTCCCTATTTTGTTCGGTCATACGGGGGCCCGGTGGGGGATTATCCCCCCCGGCGGGTCCAGGGCAGCGCCCTGGGGCTTTTCCTTGAAGGAGTTGCACTACTCGCGCAACGGCCAGAGGTGTTCTTTTACCAATTAATGCTTTAGTAAATATTCAAAGATACGGGGGTTCGGGGAGGATTATCCCCCCCGACGGGTCCAGGGCAGCGCCCTGGGACTCTTCCGTTTGCCGTTGACTTCCGACCC
>JADGAQ010000230.1 GCA_015231925.1 Magnetococcales bacterium | reverse complement strand
CGTTCCATGGGACACTCCCCCGGACACTCCCCCCGAACCCGATCCGTGTACCACGTCCCCCATTCCGCAATACTGAAATTTATATCGCCTTAAAATCAATATGTTATCCGCTAAAAAAGAGAAAATACACCGTTTGCTGCGGGAAATTGGTACAGCCTCTGCAATGTGAATGATAAGGCCGGAAGGCCCGAAAGGAAACTGGCAAGTGCATTCGTGTCGCGGTGACGAGCCGCCTGGAAAATACGACGGACCACAAGGAGAACGACGATGAACACTCTGAATAAAAAGACCATGACGGCCTTGGCCCTGGCAGCTCTTGTGGCGGTGGTTTGGCCCACGGGCAAGAAGGAGATCCTCAATGGCAGCGCCTTCGTGGTGGCGGCCATGGACGGCAACATGGACGAGGTGGAGCGTCAACTGGCGCGCGGCGTTCATCCGGACACCAAGGGTCGGCTGGAAGTGACCCCGCTGATGTGGGCGGCGGAAAACGGTCAGGCCACGGTGGTGAAACGGCTGATTCAGGCGGGGGCGGACGTCAACGTGCGTGATGCCTGGGGCTTCACGCCGCTGATCATGGCGGCCCAATGGGGACATGACGAGATCGTGCGCCTGCTGATCGACGCCGGCGCCAAGGTGGGCGGTGTGACCATTTCGGGTCGCGACGCGCTGATCTCCGCAGCCCAGTATAACGCGCCCAAGGTGGTGGAGATGCTGTTGGCCGCCGGCGCGGATCCGAACCATCCGGACAAGAACGGGGATTCGGCCCTGCTGTTCGCGGCGGACCGGGGTTACGGCGACATGGTGGGCATGCTGCTGGCGGCGGGCGCCCGCATCGACACCCAGGATCGCCAGGGCTACACCCCGGTGATGCTGGCGGCCAAGGCGGGCCATCTGGAAGTGGTGACGGCGCTGTTGACGGCGGGCGCGGACGTGGGCAAACGGCATGAGTGCGGTTGCACCGCTCTGCTGCTGGCTGCGGAAAGGGGTTACACCCCCATCGTCGAAGCCATGTTGAAGCGCGGCGCGGATGTCAACGCGGTCAACAATCTGGGCACCTCCGCCCTGATGTTCGCCGCCCGTTACGACCATCTGGACACGGCGCGGATCCTCCTCTCCCACGGGGCGGACACCCGACTGGCCGATATCGATGGCAAAACGGTCATGGACTATGTGAAAAAGGCCCAGGCGGTCAACGCCAACTCGGCCATCATGAAGGCCATCCGCAGTGGAGGCGATCGGGCCTGACGGGCCACGATCGATCCGCTCCTCCGACCGGAGGGGCCGGTCAGGAAGCGAGGAGCCGGGGACGAAAGTCCCCGGTCAGCCCCGGCATCGCTTCACCACGCGGAGTTGTTCCCATGAACAGGCATGTGAACGCCCTGCTGCCGTATCTGGCAGCCACACTCCTTCTGTTGCCCCCGTCCGGGGGTCAGGCCGCCGGCGATTGCCTGCGCTGTCACGGTATGCCCACCCTCGGTTATCAGAGCGGTGAACCCGGCGGCTATCGCGACTTCCACGTCGACGCCACCCTTCTGGCGGCGTCGAGCCACGGCAAGCTGGCCTGCGACCAGTGCCACGGCAAGGCCTTCTCCGCCTACCCCCACTACCCGGAAGGGGTACAGGAAAAGCTCACCTGCCTGGGCTGTCACCAGGAGTCGAAGAGCTTTCCCCGGCAGCGTTTCGAGGAGATCGAACGCCACTTCACCCGCAGCGTGCATTTTCAGCATTTGCCGGGCAAATTCGACTGTTTCTCCTGTCACGACGCCCACACCTTTCTGCCCGGCAGCCGGCAGGCGAGCGCCGCCCTGCAGGTGACCCGCGGCAACGAGAGCTGTCAGCGCTGCCACGACCGCAAGGAGCCCGCCATGGAGGAGGCCCACGCCTGGCTGCCGCAGAGCGCCCGTCACCTGGACAGCGCCCGTTGCGTGGAGTGTCACACCCGCGCCTATCAGGAGAATCAGCACACCGTGCTTTCGGCCAAGGATGCCCTGCGGCAGTGCGAAAGCTGTCACGGGCGCGACAGCCTGCTGAAGGCGCGGTTGTACAAACACCGTCTGGCGCAAAACGCCGACAAGGGCGCGGTGGAGCGTTTTCTGCTCAACGAAGCCTATGTGGTGGGCATGACGAGCCATCCGCTGCTCGACTGGCTGGCCATTCTGGCGGTGGGGGGGGCCCTGGCGGGCACCTCGCTGCACGGTCTGGCCCGCTGGCTGGTGTGGCGACGTCGGGAGGGAAAGGCATGAACGGCGCGGTGGAACTCTATCCCCTGTGGTTGCGCCTCTGGCACTGGCTCAACGCCCTGGCCTGCCTGCTGCTGGTGGTCAGCGGGGCCAGTCTGCACTTCGCGGGCAGCCTGATGCCCTTCGACGTGGCCCGCACCCTGCACAACGCGGCGGGGCTGGCCATGACCGCCGCCTATCTCTTCTACCTGGTGGTCAACATCCGCTCGGGCAACGTGGGCTACTACCTGCCCACCCTGGCCACCCTGCTGGCGGATCTGACCCGGCAGAGCCTCTTTTACGGCGTGGGCATCTTTCGCGGCGAGTCGCAGCCTTTTCCCTGCCATGCGCGTCGCAAGTTCAACCCCATGCAACAGGTGGCCTATCTCTTGGTGATGTACGCCGCCGTGCCGGTGGTAGTGGGCACGGGGCTGCTCTATCTCTTTCCGGGGCTGCTGCCGGATCGTTTCGGCGCGGTGGACGGACTGTTGCCGGTGGCGCTGCTGCACTATCTGGCGGGGGTCTTTCTGGCGGCCTTTCTGATCGGCCACGTCTATCTGGCCACGACCGGCAAGACGCCGCTCAATGATTTCAAACACATGATTCGTGGGCATCGCGTTGGGGAGGAACATCCATGAACGGCAACGGCGGTTACATCAAGCTGGGGATGGTTGTGGTGGGGGGATCCCTTCTGGCGCTGACCCTGGGGCCGAAGCTGTGGCACAAGGCCTTCGAAAACTATACCGGGGTGGTCAACGCCCCGTTGCGCTACGACTCCAGCCAGGCGGTCAGCGAACGCGAGTTCAACCGGCTGGCGGACAAGTTGACCCGTCAGGCGCGGCAGGAGCGGGCCTTGCGGCAGACGGAGAAGGAGGAGCATGCCTTCGCGCGGCGTCTCAAGGTCAACATGTTGATGAACACCCGCAGTTTCAACAAGGAGGCGCCCTTCCCGCACATCGGCTATTTCCGGGAGGCGGGCATTCGGCAATACGAGGGCCCCGCCACCTGTCTGAAGTGTCACGAGACCATGAAGGTGAGCGACGACCACGGCAAGGTGCGGGAGGTCGGCACTCTGGACGATGTACTGGACACGGTGCATTTCACCTTCCAGAGCAAGGCGGACGGTTTCACCACCTACGGTTACGACGGTCGCCAGGTCAACGGCAACGGCAGTCGGGCCATTCCGGTAGGCAAGGTGGATCGGGCCTGCGGCATTCCCGGCTCCTTCACCTGGACGGGTTG
This sequence comes from Magnetococcales bacterium, assembly GCA_015231925.1. NCBI lineage: Bacteria > Pseudomonadati > Pseudomonadota > Magnetococcia > Magnetococcales > Magnetococcales bacterium. Next base: position 2,276 of record JADGAQ010000230.1, on the reverse strand, counting down.
GGCCGATCTGGTCAAGACCTATCCCGGCGAGAAACCCGGCGGCTCCACCGAGGTGACGCGCAGCGAGGGCTGCGGCCAATGCCACATCGGCGGCAACTATCATCCCGCCACCGAGGCCATGATGCCCGTGGGTCAGGTGCCCAACGAGGCCAAACAGGGGGTGGACTGCCTGATCTGTCACTCCGCGAAGTACGACATGAATCAGCGGTACGTGATTCAGGACCAGCATGGTCGCCGCTGGAACCAGGATCGCTCCCTGGAGGCGGCCCTGACGGTGGGTCAGCCGGGGCGGGACAACTGTCTCTTCTGTCATCAGCACAATCTGGGCGGTGACATCGAGGCCGCGTTGGCCGACAACGCCGCGCCGCGCAAGCTGGGGCATGAGAATCAGCGGCTGCTGCATCCGGGGGCCAAGCGGGGCACCTCGGTGATGGCGGGACGCGATGTGCATGGTGCGGCCAACATGGCCTGCACCGACTGTCACGTACCCCAGGGGCATCGCATTCCACGGGGTGCGGCGGGGGTGGATCTGGTGGCCAACGATCTGCCGGGGCGGGTGGTCTCCTGCGAGAGTTGTCACACCGCCGCTCCGCACGTCAAGGACACGGACGACCGGGCGCTGCTCAATGGTCATGTGGATCGTCTGGCCTGTGAGGCGTGTCATGTGAAGGAGCTGTCGGCGGACAACGTGGTGCTGCGCGACTGGCTGCATCCCACCTGGAACGCCGAAGAGGGGGTATGGGTTTACACCGACATTCTGCGTTCCGGCAAGGCGCGGGTGGGCATGCAATTCCTCTGGTTCAACGGCAACGGCACTTTCCTGGCCAATGCGCTGGGCAACCATCCGCTGGGTGGGGAGGGTTACGATCCTTTCATGGGGCTGTTGTCGAAAATCACCGATGCCGAGGCCATTGCCCAGGTGCGGCAGGCGGCGGTGCAGTTGAAGCAGCGTTATCCGGAGATCGACGTGGACGATTATGTGCGTCGGGCCACGGATCCCCTCTCTTATCTGACGCCGCAGCAGTTGGCGGAGCGGGCCAAGGTGGTGGAGGCCAATTTGCGGCCTTTGATGGAGAAGGGCAAGAGCAAGCTGACGCCTTTCAAGGTGTTCAATGCGCTGATGTACGAGGATTTGGGCAATCAGGGGCCGTTCGGCGGCATGATTCTGCCTTTCGATTATCCGACTTATTACGAGAAGGGCGATCCGGCGGCCTCGGTGGTGAAGGCGTTGTCCAATCCGTTGATACGCCGCATGTATGAAGCGCCGTTCAAGCTGTTCATGATGGACGAGTTCATGAAGTATTTCGGGGTGAAGAGTTGGAACACCACGTATCCGATGAAGGATGGCAAACTGGACAACGTGGCGGGGCGCTGGATGCGGCAGATGGGCACGTTGATGGTGAACCACGGCGTGACGGAGAAGGGTCGTGGCTGCAAGGAGTGTCATTCGGCGAGTGGTATTATCACGTTCGAGCAGTTGGGTTATCCACCCGAGCGGGCGGCGGAATTGCGCAAGCTGCCTGAGTTGAGATAATTCCCGGGGGAGTCCGTCGCTGGGGCTGTGGAGACGCAGCCCCTTTTTTTTGCCTTTCAATATTTAATCTTTTAGAAAGTAAAAAAAGAAAATGTTCTATCCTTTGACTCGTTTTTTTTATAATTCTAAATAACTAAAAACAGACCTCACCCCGAGGGATGAAGCTTCAACCAATCCCGAAGGGCGTTATTCATTCGGGTCTGCCAGCCTTTTCCGGTGGCCCGGAAGGCGGTCAGCACGTCGGAGTCGAAACGCACGGTGGTGGAGATCTTGTTCGGGCCAGCGGAGTGGCGGCCACGAGGAGCCCGTTTTCCCCCGACACGTTCTTCGGCGGCTTGGAACATCTCATCGGTCCACTCCGGCAGCTCCTGGTACTCTTCCGGCTGGATGGAATGGGCGTCCACTTTGGACCAGTCGGTTTGCGTAACGGCTGATTTCCCGGTCATTGGCTTTCCTCATGGAAAAAACGTGGCGGTTGTCGCCTCGTTGCACATATCCGACCACCAACAAACGCCCATTCAGTTCACCGAAACACAGGATGCGGCGTTCACCATAATCTTGGCGGGTGTCTTCGATCTCAAAAACGCGCCCCGCGAAGAGAGTCGCCGCGCTTTCGAAATCAAGTCCCCGCTCGATGAGGGTCTTTTCACGTTTGTTGGGATCGTAAGTGATCTTCATCTCTTCATCGTAGGGCGTGTTGACATTCAATATTTCTATTCGTCATTATGACCCGTAGGAGGTC
>JADGAQ010000229.1 GCA_015231925.1 Magnetococcales bacterium | reverse complement strand
TCCAACAGCCCGGCCACCGACTGAGTAGGTTCCGGATTTCCTTCCAGATAGCGGCTGATGGAAGCGATGCGGGCTTCGGCCTGCTCCTTGTCCATCCAGGCAAATTCCGGCGTTACGACGTTGAAATCCAGTAACGGGGGCATTTCCAGCGCAAACGGCCGCATGAAATCGTAAGAGCCGATGCGCCAGGCCCACATGTCGGGGCTTTCCAGGATGAAAAGACGGGTCTCCTCCTCTTCCAGCCAGACCAGCAGGGGGCGGTTGGCTTCGCTGGCGAAGCTGTTGCGGGTGTAGTTGAGCATACGGAAGCGATCGACGCCGGGACCGTGGGTCATCCAGCGGCCCAGACCCAGCACATGGACCGGCAGGAAGGGGGGGAACTCTGCCAGGGCCTGCAGAATCTCCTGCGGATGGGACCAATCGTCTTGCACCTCCAGCCGACCCGTCTCCACCCCCATTGCGGCCAGTTCGGCCATCAGGCGTTCCCGGTAGCCGGAGTCCCCGTAAACCAGCACGGCCAGCACGAAACGGCGGGGCAGCGGATGCAACAGGCGGTGCAACTTCTCCAGTCTTCGGCGGTGTTCCGGGGTGATCGTTGCGGAATCAGGAGGCGGTGTCGGCATGCTGATATTCCGCCAGGGTGCGAATCACCGGATGGGAGCGCCACCAGTACTGGTTGTATTCCAGAATGGCGAGATGTCCCAACAGGGCGTGGGTGCGGGGATCGTTTTCCGGGTTTTCGATATGAGCGTCGAGTCGTTTCAGGGTGCGGTAGTCTTCCGGGGTCAGAATGCGACGGAAATCGACGGCCATGTTGCTCACGGCTTTTTGCGCCGCTGCACGGGTCAGGGGCAGGTTCATCTCTTCCAGACGAGTATCCGCCAAGAGTCGGATCAGATCCCGAGGGTGTCCGCCGGAGTATTCGATCAGGTAATCCACTGTGGCTTCGTCGTCGAACATCGCTTGCGGTACCCGACGATAGACCAGTTCCCGCATCTTTTGAAAGGCGGCTTCCACGCGGTGGCCATCCTTTTCAAATAGTTTGATCATGGGCAGTCGATGGATGTAGGTGTAGCGATGCTGCAATAGGGTGTTCTGGTAAAGCATGTAAATGGGGGCGCAGTAGATGAAGCAGGCGGCCACCTGCTGCAACTGATGCACGTCCTCCACGAAAAAGCGCAGGGTGTCCTCTCCGCGCAGCCGGTCCGTGCCGTCGATGACGAAGAGCGGCGCCTGCCCCTTGCCGGAACGGCGCAGGGCTTCCGTGGCGACTTCGACAAGCTGGTTGAACGTCCGTGCGAAATCGCCGTAAACGTTGCGCACCGTCTGCCGCAATTCGTCTTTGTAAGTGGTGTTATACTTGAAAGCGTTGGTCATCTTGGCCAGCATCGAACCCAGGATGGGCAATCCCATGCCGGCTTTGAGTTCCGTTTCCACCGCAAGAGAAAGGCTCTTGTCTTTCATCTGGGAAACGATACGTTCCTTGAACCAGTTGCCCAAGTCTTCCAGATAAACGGAGTCGATGTTGACCTCCAGCGTCTGAAGGGTTTCCACCAGCTTGCGGGCGCAGGCGAACAACACATCCACGTATTGCAGATTGCTGATATCGAGTTCGACATTAACATCGAGAAAGATGACCGCATATTTGTCCGCTCCGCCGAGCAGACTGCCCTGGCGGCGCAATTCAGTGCTTTTTCCGCAACCGGTGTGCCCCAGGAAAAGGAAATAACCCCGTTCCCGTGGGGCAATCATCCGTCGGGTTGTCGGATGGATGCCCAGCATGGCGAACAGCTTGCCGAAGCTGAACTCTCCCCTGGCTTCCGCCGTCTCCACATACCGGGGATCGCCGGGTTCCAATACCATGTCCGGGATCAGATTGTCGGCGATGGTCCAGAAATCCTGATTGGATGGAATGGGCAGGCTCATGGCGTGCGCGGCTCCTTGGCAGTTCCGTGGTTGCGGGAATACCATAGCGCATTGCTCCGCAGTGAAACAAGCATCCCCCGGCAGCGGGGGAGGGGCGGCGCGTCCGTATCAACAGCGAAAGAACACGTCCCAGGGGTGCCCCCTGGACCCCGTGGGGTTGGAAGGTCAATGGCAGAAGGACAAGTCCCAGGGCGCTGCCCTGGAGTAAGTCGGGGGGGATAATCCCCCCCGAACCCCCGTATATCGGAACAGATACAAAAGGTGAATCATGAATCAGCAGGTGCGTATTCTGGATATCAAACGGGTTTACCAGGGATTCTACCGGGTGCTGCGTCTGATGGTGCGGTATCCCCGGTTCGACGGCAGTTTGTGTCCGGCCCATCCCCTGGAGTGCGTGGAGCGGGGCGAGGCGGTGGCCATTCTGTTGTACGATCCGCAACAGGACGCCGTGGTGCTGATCCGGCAGTTTCGCATCGGGGCCTATCTGAAACAGGGGCAGGGCTGGGGACTGGAGATCGTCGCCGGGGGTTGCGAAGGCACGGACGACCTCGCCACCCAGGCCCGACGCGAGATTTTGGAAGAGACGGGCTTCGTGCCCTACCGGCTGGACTACCTCTTCGCCTACTTCTCCGTGCCGGGATTGTCATCGGAACGGGTGCATCTCTACCTGGGACTGGTGGACACCACCCAAACCACCACCGGTCGGGGCGGCGGGCTGGATCACGAAAACGAGGACATCGAAACCCTGATCATGCCCTTCCCGGAAGCCCTGGCCCGCATCGAACTCGGCGAAGTCCACAGCTCCACCGGCATCATGGCGCTGCAGTGGCTGGCGCTGCACAAAGACGCTCTCAGCCTGCCTTGATCAGGCTTTCGGCAGGAATACCCAACTGGTCGTGCAGGCGCTGAATCATCTTCAAGGTCAGCTTTCGCTTGCGATTCAGCACTTCGTAAACCCGGTTGATCTGCCCGATCATGGGAACCAGATCCCGTGGCGTGAGGTTTTGTCGAGCCATGTAAAACCGGATGGCCTCCACGGCATCGGGCAGGTCCAGGGGAAAGTGGTTCCTTTCGTAAGCCTCCACCAGGGTGACGAGGATATCGAGGCGTTCCCCCTCCGGGGTATCGGCCTCCGCCGCCATCAACGCCTCTATCTCATCCAAAGTGGCCTGGTAGTCGCTGTCGCTGCGGATGGGTTTGATGTCCATGATTTCCTCAAACAGATTCGACATCCTGTTGATCGTACTGTTGATGTGTTCCAAGAAAGCGAATATAGACAACCCGGTAGCTGTAGTTGATTCGTACTACCAAACGAAAGTTGTTGCCCCCGATATTGAAGACCACCCGGTTGTCCCGCAACAGACTGGCGCTGCCAAAGTCCCGTTTCACCTCGGCGGGATTTTGCCAATCCGCTTGCAGCGTATGACGATACCAAGCCAGCACCGGATCTCTGGCGGGAAGCAGTGCCGGATCATTCTCCCAACTTTCTCTGAGTTTCTTGAGGGCAATGATTCTCATGGACCCATGCTAGTCCCAAACTGGGATTAACACAACATCTTCCGTAACTATTCAGGGCCCTGCACAACGCAGCATGATCGTGTCAACAGCAAAAGGAAGAGTCCCAGGGCGCTGCCCCGAACCCCGCCGGGGGGGATAATCCCCCCCGGACCCCCGTATTCATTCAACCAACCCCGTCTCCCTCTCAGAACCGCTGGAATTCCTCATCCCCCAGCGCGGGTTCGTCCCTCTCCGGGGCCACTTTCGGCGGGGGCAGTTGCCGGGGAGGGGCCTTCGGGCCGGGGGCCTTCCCGGACGCGAGGGCCTTCTCCGGCGCGGGCCTGGCCGCCGGGGAGGTGTCGCGCCGCCCTTCGCCGCCCGTTTTGAAAAACCCGATGCTCTCGGAAAGGCGCGTGGCCTGGGAACTCAACTCCTCCGCCGTGGCCGCCATCTCCTCCGAAGCGCCGGCGTTCCGCTGAATCACCTGATCCAACTGCGCAATGGCCGCATTGATCTGAGCAGCCCCCTGATTCTGCTCCCGGGAACCGGAGGTGATCTCCGCGATCAACGACGCCGTTTTCTGAATGTCCGGAACCAACCGGGTGATGATCGACCCCGCCGTCTCCGCCACCGCCACGCTCGATGCCGACAACTGGCCGATTTCGCCCGCAGCGGTTTGGGAACGCTCCGCCAGCTTGCGCACCTCCGCCGCCACCACCGCGAACCCCTTGCCATGCTCCCCGGCCCGCGCCGCCTCGATGGCAGCGTTCAACGCCAACAGATTGGTCTGCCGCGCGATCTCCTCGATGATGGAGATCTTGCCGGCAATCTCCTTCATGGCCAAAACCGCCTCGGTGACCGATTTGCCCCCCTCCGTGGCATCCCGCGCCGCCTTTTGGGCAATCTCCTCCGTGGTCTGGGCATTGTCGGTGTTCTGCGCGATGTTGCTCGTCATCTGCTCCATGGCGGCGCTGGTCTCCTCGATGGAAGCCGCCTGTTCCGTGGCCCCCTGGGAGAGGGACTGCGCCGTGGACGACAACTCCCGACTGCCAAGATTGACCTGCTCCGACGCCGCCCGGATGTTGCTCACCACCTCCCTCAGCCGGATCAGCATGTCGCCAATCGCCGCCGAAACCTGGCCCACCTCATCCTTCTGGGTTACCCGGCAAATGATGGACAAATCGCCTCCGGCCAGCTTGTTGAGCGTGCCCACGCACGAGGACAACGGCGTGGCCACCGCATTGGCCATGTACAGGGCCAGTGCCACCACCAGCGCCGCAATGACCAGGGCAACGATCACATTGTTGCGTATCATGGCCACGATGGGCTCATGCACCTCCGCCAGATCGATCTCCGCCAGCACCGCCCAGGTCAGATCCCCCACCAGCGCCGGTCCAAAAGCCGACAACACCGGGTTGCCGTTGTAGTCGGTGATGATGCGCGCCTCCGTCACTCCGGATAATGCCGCCTTGGAGGCCTCGGTATCCACGCCGTTCTTCTCCACGGTTCCGGCGAAAGAGGCCTTCACCGAATGGCCCGTCTTGTCCAGAAACGAGTCGGAACGCATGCGCTTGTCCGGCCCCACCAGATAGGTTTCCCCGGTTTGGCCCATGCCCTCCCGCTGCTGCATCATGCCGTTGATCGCTTCCAGGGAGAGTTGCAGTCCCACCGCGCCCACCACCTGATCCCCTTCCCGGACCAGATCCACCACAAAAGAGGCCGGTTCCCCCTTCGAAGGGGCATAAGGCTCGAAATCCCCGATGGCCGGTTTGCCGCTGCCCGCCGCTTTTTGATAGGCCTTGCCCAGGCTGGAGGAGCGCAAGCCGCCGGAAAGCAGATTCTGCCCCAAATCGCTCTCCCCCGCCTGGCTCCAGACCACATCCCCCTCCTTGCCGATGAGGAACAGGTCGTAATAACCATACTCCTTCACGAACGTATCCAGCCATCCCGTCGATTCCCGGGCCGCCGCCGTCCAGACCGCCCCTCCCGTGCGACGCCCCTCCGCTTCGAAGGCCTTTTGCATCGCCGCCAGACCGCGACGCACATCCCCGCTCCGCGCCAGAACCCCGATATCCCCCAGCCGTTCCCCGAAATAACGCTCCACCTGAGTCTTCTTGATGGCCCGCACCGCACTCAACTGGTTGAATGCCTCCCGCATCAGCTCATGATCCGCCTGTTGCGCCGAATACCAACCCACTCCCAACATGGGTAACAGACCCACCAGTAGAAACAGGCCAATCAGCTTGGGACGCATCCGGATATCGGCAAGACGCATGGTACGACCTTTCTTGAATGGAAGGGATGTTCAAAAAAAATGCAATTCGCCCGAAAAAACGGCAGATCGT
>JADGAQ010000228.1 GCA_015231925.1 Magnetococcales bacterium | reverse complement strand
GGGGGGGATAATCCCCCCCAAACCCCCGTATACCTGAACAGATACAGAAAAATTACTTATTCCAAAGTAGACGCGGTACAATGAACGAATGAAAAAGAAATGGAATGAATCCTTGCGCCAGTGCCGCAGGCAATTGCCGTCGCCCCGCAAGTGCGGGACAGCACCTGCGGGGCTGCCGCGTATCACCGCTCCTTGAAAGCTTCCCGCATGGCGCGCGCCACCGGTTGCGTCAGGCTTTGCAGAATGGTGCGTTCCCCCAGCGGGATATCCACCTGGGCCAGCATGCCCGGCAGAATGGGATGGGTCTCCCTGCCGTAACCCACATGGTCCCGGTCCAGGGTGACCAGGCCCTTGTAGTAGCTCCAGTTCTGGGTGGGGTCGACCAGCGTGCCGGGGGAGACGGAAACCAGGCGACCCGGCAGGGTGCCGAAGTGGGAAAACTCGTAGCTGGAGAGTTTGACCACCACCTGTTCCCCGGTGGGTACCCGGCCCACATCCTCGGTGGAGATGCGCACTTCCACCTGAAGATGGTCTTCCACCGGAACCACATGCATCAGCACGTCACCGGGCTGCACCACAGAACCCTTGGTTTTGAAACGCACATCCTGCACCACCCCCCGCACCGGGGAGCGCACCTCCAGCCGTTTGACGCGGTCGCCGGTGCGGGTGCGGGCTTCACGAACCTGGGCCATTTCGTTGACCACGGTGCCCAGTTCGCTGATGGCTTCCTGCCGCGTATCGTTCTTGAGCTTTTCCATACGGCGTTTGGCTTCGCTGAGGGCCTCGCCGAGGTTGTTGATCTGTTTTTTAAGCCGCTCGACCTCCCCGTTGGCCGTCATGTTGGCCCGTTCCGTTTCCAGGTAGATGACCCTGGAGATGGCCTTCTGTTCCACCAGTTCACGGCGGATCTCCAGCATGTCGGAGGTGAGTTTGAGCTGTTTGTAGGCGACGGACAACTCCCCGCGAGCCTGCTCCAACTCCGTCTGACGCTGCCCGATCTGGGCTTCGAGAACGGAACGGTTCGCCGTCAGGTTTTTTACCTGATTTTGATAAATTTCAGTCTGGGCGTCGACGATATTTTTAAAACGATCCTCAATGCCGGAGAAGTCGGGTTTGAACCCTTCGGCGAAGGAGCGCAGGCGAATGGCCTGGGCTTCGAGGGAGGCCAGGCGGAATTCGGTCTGATCCCGATCCGGCAGGGCCTGGTGATCGTCCAGACGCAACAGAACGGCATCTTTGGCGACCAGTTGACTCTCTTTCACCATCACTTCGGAGACGATGCCCCCTTCGAGGTGCTGGATGGCCTGTACCGAGCCGGATGGCAGCACCTGTCCGGGAACATGGGCCACCTCCTTGACGCTGGCCACGGCGGACCAGGCGACCACCGGAATGATGGAGAGCAACAACAGACCCCAGGTTTTTCGAACCAGGGCCATGGCGCCACCTTCTTCCTGGGAGCCCATTTCCACCAGCGGGCGCAATCGATGGGGTGAGCCGGAGAGGTCGAACAACATAAGGAATCTCCTGAAAGGGAACTTCCGCACCTGCTTGGAAGTATATTTCATGATGACATTTTCTCTGTTGACGGACAAAGGATTTTCACAACAAGGTGTTACCAATCTCCCAAGGACCAGATACCCAGGAAGCAGCCGTTTTTGCTCTCGCCATCCGGCAACAGATGTCGCGGCGCGGGCAGGGAGAAGGGGGGCGCGGTCAGGTCCATGGGCCGCCACTGGCCGGGGGCGATATCCCGGTTCTCCTTGCCCGGATAGGTGGTGGCCAACAGATGGCGAGCCCCGCTGCGTTTGACGTTGCGCAGGGCCTTGAGAACCAGTTCGTTCGGCAGGTGGGTCAGGGTATGCCGACAGAGGATGGCATCCACCGCGGGCAACTGCTCCTCGGTGATGTCGGCGGCATTGAAGAACAGGTTTTTGTGGGCGCCGAGCAGCATGCGGTTGGACTCGATGAGGTCCGGCAGCAGATCGAAGCCCAGGAAAAGATCCAGGTGATGCACCAGATCGCTGTTCCAGTTCATGTCCCCGCAACCGGCATCCAGCAGGGTGCGGATGCGCAGTTGCCCCAGCATGTCGATGAGTCCGGCGCGCAAGCCGGCGCTGGCGTTGCGGGTGGAGCCGGGGCCGGAGCGGGTTTCGGCGGATTTCCATTCGTTGTTGAGGTGAATGGCTTCGAAGCTCTTTTCCAGCTTCTCCCGCTGGGGGTTGCGCGGCCGGAGGGGGAATCGCCCGTCGGCGGCGCGGGTGCCGATGTAACGATGCACGAAAGAGATATCGGCGTAGCGTTCATAGGCCATCAGGGAGCGCTCCTTTCCCAGTCCGTAGAGTGTATCCAGACCCTGGAGAATGGCGGGATCGACGGAGGGTTCCATAGCCAGCAGATGCCGCACCCGCGCCTTGGCGCGCTGGTTGATGCCGGTCCAGTCGACATGGTCGCTCCAATGGCGACGCCGGCCCCGATCGGTATAGTCGTGGTAGACAACGGGCCGGGTGGGGGTGAAGAGATCGTAGCCGTGGGTCCAGAGGCGTACCGCCATGGTCACCTCTTCCCCGTGAAAATAGAGAAAAGGGTCGTAAGGGACTTCCCGTACCATTCTCCCCGGTCCGAAAACGAAGCCGGCCCCCAGAAAGGCCCCCGGCAATGGCATGCTCCCCTCGGGAGGCAGACTCAAGACCTTTCCCTTGGGGATCAGAATGCTCTCTTTGTCGAAGCGGCTGGCCGTCAGCACGGGCATGCCGGGGGCGGTAAGGCTGTCCGGGGGTTTGTAGCCCAGGGGGTGGGTGGTCAGAACCGCTTTTTCCGTCGGGCAACGGGCCAGCATGTCGATGAGCAGCACGTCCCAATTCTGATCAAACCGGCTGTGGGAATCGATTTGCAGATAGTAATCCTCCAGATCGAAGAGTTCGTTCTGCACCCGGTGCCGGGCCCAGCAGACGCCCATGCTGCTGGCGGCATCGACGGTGACCAGACGGATCTGATCCTTCCAGGCTTCCGGTATGCGACGGTATTCGTAGCCGTCCCCCAACGCCAGTTGGGAAAGAACACCCGCCACGACGCGGCGGGGATGCTTCGCCTTGGCGAAGAGATCCTCCAGGGTTTGGGGCAATTCCAGATCGCGGTATCCCGCGATGGAAACAAAGAGTGTTGCCTCTTCGTTCGATCGTTCCACGCTCTTCTCCCGAGTCGAAAGCTGCTTCGAAAACGGTATCGGCAGATATTAACCAATTCTTGAGCGGGGAATTGGTCTCCGCGAAGGAGTCACTCCCGTTGGCCGGGAGCGACCGGATCAGGGTCCCAGTTCGGCCAGTTTCCAGACCCCCAGAAAACAGCCGTGGCGGCTCTCGCCGTCCGCAATGCGGCGGAAAGGCGGCGGCAGGGAAAAGGGGGGCGCGTTCAGGTTGATCGGTCTCCATTGACCGGGGGCGATATCGGTATTGGCGCGGTCCGGGAAAGTGGTGGCCATCAGGTAGCGACTGCCGGTGGCGCGAAAATTTCGCAGCGCCGGAGTGACCAGGCGGTTGGGCAAATGGGTCAGGGTATGGCGGCAGAGAATGAGGTCGGCCCGGGGCAGGGGGTCGTGACAGAGGTCGGCACTGTTGAAAAAATGGTTTTTGCGATGGGCGAAAAGAACCCGGTTGGCTGCGGTTTGGGCCTCCACCAGATCGACCCCCAGGTAGAGTTCGAGTTCGGTCGTCACCGACTGGATCCAGTTGAGATCCCCGCAACCGGCATCGAGCAGGATGCGGATTTTCATCTCCCTCAAGGCGGAGAAAAAGGCCTCCCGCAGGGCGCTGGTCGCGGTGAGGGTGGAGCCGGAGCCGCTTCGGGTTCCCGAGGCCGACCAGCGATTTTCGACCACCATGACCTGATGAAATGTCTGCCCGAGAGTCGCCGATTCGGACTCCACCGGGGTGGGCGGGGGAAATTTGCCGTCGCTGCCGCGCATGCCGATGCGCCGGCAGCGGAAATCGACATCGGCGAAGACCTGGTAGGCTTCGAGGGAACGGGCTTGACCCAGGCCGTAGCGGTCCAGTTCCTGGAGAACCTCGGCGTCGGTGGAAGGGACCGCGCCCAGAAGATGCAGCACCCGCGCCATCGAGCGCCGGTTCAGCATCGGCCAGTCCACATGGTCGCTCCAATGGCGCCGCCGCCCCCGGTCGGTGGTGTAGTCGTGGTAGAGCACCACCTCGTTGGGGCCGAAGAGGTCGAAACCGTGGGTCCACAGGCGGGCGGAGAGGCTGATCTCCTCACCCTGAAAATAGATATAGGGATCGTAAGGCACCTCCCGGACCAGACGGGCGTCGCCGAACAGGAACCCCGCCCCGACGAAAGCCGCCGGATAGGGCGCTTCCGGTTTTGCTTGCAGCGGATGATAATGGCTGGCGGCAGGAATCAATATGCCGTTGTCGTCGAAGCGTTTGGCGGTCAGGATGGGGTACCCGTAAGCGGCCAACTGATCCGGGGGGGTATAACGGTTCGGATGGGTCGAAAGGACGGGTTTGGGCGATGGGCAACGCTCCAGAAGCCCCGTCAGCGTTTCGTCCCAACCCGCTTCGAAACGGGTGTGGGAGTCGATTTGCAGGTAATACTCCTCCCCGGCCCACAGCTCGTTTTGAATGCGGTGTCGAGCCCAGCAGACCCCCAGACTTTCGCTGGCGTCCACGGTAATGTTGCGGATTTGTCCCGGTCGATCCGGCGTGGCGCGATAGGCTTCGTCATCTTCCGGAGCCAACTGACGCAACACCCCGACAAATATCCTCTCGGGATGCGCCGCTTTGTCGAACAGATCCGACAGCGTGGGGAAACACTCGGTATCCCGATAACTGGCAATCGATACAAAAATACGGTTCATGAACAAGCCTGTGGCGTCGCGAGGATACGGTGGGGAGAGGCAAGCGATGGACTGATATTTAGCATGGCGAAGGTGGAACGCATAGGGCGGTTCACGCTCTTCGGGGAATTTGTATGGGGCAAGGTGAACACTCCTCCAGTTTCTGGTATAACCTAAGCTAGATTTTATTTGTTGCGGGAAGGGTATAGGCTGCGAAACTGTCACCGTGTGCCCGGAATTGGGGAAGAGGGGCCGGGTTTGACAAGGATGCGCGGCCTTAGCGCTTGGCTGCAAGCGCCAGACCGCAGCAATGGGGACATCCGATTGGAGAATCAAGATGGCTGAAGATACGCTGACCACGGAACAAAAAGAAGCCGCACAGGTTTTTGACGATCTGACGGTACTCAACCAACAGGTGAGCCAGGACTCCGGCGAAGGAGATCTGGTGCAAACCGGACAGGTGGAGGTTGCGGACAATTCCGATTTGGCCAATCTTCAACCGCTGGGTACGAGGATTCAGGATTTTCAAAATCCCGATCCCGAGGGAGGCTTCGCCAACAACGCCTCCGAGCCGGTGACCGAGCCGCCGCAGCCGGCCACACCCGTGGTGCCGGTGGATAATCCGGCGGGAGGGGTTCAGGAACCGGTTCCTCCTCCCCCGACGGATCTTCCCGAATATCGCCCCATTGAGTTCCCCAACGTCGAGGGGCTCGATGTTCCCGGTGGACCAACCGTGACGGTGCCACCCCAACCGGAGATGCAATCCTTCGAACAGGGTGCAAACGCTCCCGCCGATCCAGTCGCTTCCCCGGATGCTCCGACGGCCCCGACAGTCACCCCACCTCCGCCGACTCTCTCCCCCACAGAACGCACGGCAGCTCCCGAAGAGACGACGGCCCCGGTTGAGACGACGGCCCCGGTTGAGACGACGGCCCCGGTTGAGACGACGGCCCCGCCGACGACCG
>JADGAQ010000227.1 GCA_015231925.1 Magnetococcales bacterium | reverse complement strand
CCTCGGCCTCCTTGCGTTCGGCTTCCTGCAGGTCGACATCCCGCTGGCTTTGGGCCCAGGCCTGTCCGGCGGCGATCTCTTCCGGGGTGAGGTGGCGGGCGATCTCATCCCGCAGCGGCGGGGCTTTTTCGGTTTCGGTGAAGGCGGCCAGACAGACCCAGCCGTAGGCCTTGGCCATGTCCTTTTCCACCCCGTCGCCTTCGCAGTAGGCGATGGCCAGGTTGATGCGGGCGTTGTCGTGACCCCTGACCGCAGCCTGCCGATACCAGTGAATGGCTTGCTCCAGATCCCGATCCACCCCTTCCCCTTCGGAAAGGATGTAGCCCAAAAGAAATTGCGCCTCGACATGGCCGCTCTGCGCCGCCTGGATCAGACTGTGGGTCTGGGGACCGATGATGCGCTTGTTGCGGGCGCGAATAACCCCCGAAAAGAGCTGACGGAAGGGTGCGAACAGAAAACCGAGAATCCCCATGACCACACTCCGCAAAGACCCGGACCCACCTCGAAAAAGGGCGATTCTACACCCTCGCGGGCCAATATCAAACCCCTCCCCGTCGGTTCGGCCAGCGGAACGGAATCGGATTGCCTTTCAATATAATATCCTTAAAATGGTAAAAAAGGCTGATCGCCCGTCCTTTGCCGTGGGGCCTGACAAACTTCCGGAGAGTTTGCTTCGTGGTCTGCGCCGGGGCTTGGAGAGAGTTGCCGCCGGCCTTCCTCGCCGGAACGAGACCCCGTTACACCACACGCGGTTTAAACGTGGATTCATAATGGTCCATTACAGTGAAGCCGTTTCGCCCCACCGGCTTTTCCTGACGCCCGGCGAAAGTCAACCGGCCCGGTCACGGTGGTGATCGCGCTCATGAGGTCATCACGCCATGCTTTCCCTGACGGAGGGGATTTTGAAGAGGTTTTCGCTGCCGATCCTGTCCCAACTCAAGGGCTATCAAACCGGTTGGGCCAAAGGAGACCTGATCGCGGGCATCACCGCTTGCGTGGTGATGATCCCCTCGGTTCTGGCCTACGCCGAACTGGTTCACATGCCCCCCATTCACGGCATTTACGCCGCGTTGGCCGCCGCCGTGGGCTATGCTCTCTTCTCCTCGTCCCGACAGGTCATCGCCGGACCCGATGCCGCCATCGGTCTGTTGGCCGGGGCCGCCATTCTGCCCCTGGCGGGGAATGATCCCAGCCGCATCGCCCTTCTGGGAGCCGTTCTGGCCCTGCTTTCCGGTGTTATCCTGGTGCTGGCGGCACGGCTGCGCATCGGGGCCATCGCCGATTTCCTCTCCCGTCCGGTGTTGGTGGGCTACCTCAACGGGGCTTCGCTGATCCTGGCCTCCACCCAGTTGGGCAAACTCTTCGCCATCAAAACCGAGGGGGAGGACTTCTTCCCCATCCTCTGGCAGCTCTGGCAGAAACTGCCTCAAACCCATGCTCCGACCCTGATTGTCGGCACCTGCCTGATCCTTTTCCTGATCATTGTGGGGAGAACCCTGCCGGCCATTCCCGGCGCTCTGGCCGTTTCCGTGGTGGCCATTCTCGCCACCCGCTGGCTGGGTTTGGACAAGATGGGCCTGGCTCTGGTCGGGGCGGTGCCCGTGGGGGTGCCTGACCTGGTCATGCCCACGCTGCAGCTGAGCGACATCTCCGCGCTGGCTCCCGCCGCGCTGGCCATCGCCTTCCTGGCCTTTTCCGACGGCATTCTTCTGGCCCAGGCCTTCGCCGACAAAAACCGCTACGAAATTCGCCCCAATCGCGAACTGACCGCCTTGGGCATCGCCAACATCGGCGCCGGACTGTTGCAGGGTTTCCCCGTCTCCGCCAGTCAGTCCCGTACCGCCATCGTCGATGCCGCCCATGGCCAAACCCAGCTGGCCCAGCTGGTGGCCGCGGCGGGCTTGCTGCTCTTCCTGCAATTCGGTACCGACCTGCTGGCCTTTCTGCCCAAGGTGGCCCTGGGCGCCATCCTCATCGTGACCGCGATGGGCATGCTGGAGTTGCGCTCCCTGCGCGACCTCTACCGCATGGATCGCTCCGAATGCCTTTTGTCGGTGGCGGTCTCCCTGGGTATTCTGCTGGCGGGGGTGGTGCCGGGCATCATTCTGGGGCTGCTGATCTCCATGATCGGCATCATCGTGGAAATCTCCCGCCCCGGCGACGCCGTTTTGTGCCGCCAGGGCCCCGGAAAGAAGTTCCACGATCTGGGCGGCGAATCGAATGGCAACGCCATTCCGGGGCTGCTGGTCTATCGTCTGTACGCCCCCCTGATCTTCGCCAACGCCCGTTATGTAACCACCCGCCTGAAGGCACTGATCGCCTCGGCGGAACCGCCGGTGCGCTGCCTGGTCATCGACGCCCAGGCCATCACCGATATGGACATCACCGCGGCCCAGCGCTTCGCCGAGCTGCATCGCGATCTGCAAACCGCAGGCATCGAAATCAAAATTGCCGACGTGCCCCGTCCCTTTCGCAATCAATTGGAAAAAGTGGGTATTTCCGAAAAATTGGGCAGTCATCCCTTCTACGTTTCGGTCAAAAGAGCGGTCGAAGAGTACGAAGCCATGCAGCAGCCGTTGCAGGAGATCTCCCTGGTGGTGCAGGAGATGGGTCAAAACGAGATGTGGCGACTGGAGTTTCGTCGCGAGGGCAGCAACATGAGTGCCAGTTGTACCTGTCCCCAGGGGGAGGAGGAGTCGTTGTGCCGCCATCTCATGGCGGTCTTCCTCGGCGATATGGACGACCTGAGTCTGATGGAAGGCACCTCCAAGGATGCGGAAAGGGTGCGGGAACTGCTGAAGGGAACCGACGTGGAGGCGGCGGTCGAGGAGATGATGACGGCGGACCGGCTGATGCGTTCCTCCCAAAAGGAGTATTACGCCGCGAAGGTGAATTTGCAGCGATCGGTGAAGGACTGACTGTCGGTCAATGGGGCTTGAGGAGGGTTTTCATGGCGACACTGTTGCAGAAAGGAGCTGACTTCGGTCTGGTGAAATCTTCCGGAGAGCGCTATTCCAAGGTGATCATGGCCTTGGGATGGGATGCGGTCAGGCCGGGCCGTTCCGGATATTTTGGTTTGTTCGGCGGAGGCGGCCGCGAAATCGATCTGGATGTCTCCTGTCTGATGTTCGACAAGGTCGGACGGCTGATCGATGTGGTCTGGTTCGAGCAACCGGTCAGCAAGGATGGCTCGATTCGCCATTCCGGGGACAATGTAACCGGTCGGGGTGCGGGCGATGATGAACGCATTCACGTCGATCTGGAACTCGTGCCGAAGTGGGTGCAGACCTTGGTTTTCACCATCAACAGCTTTTCGGGGGAATCTTTCGAGCAGGTGGGCAACAGTTACTGCCGCATAGTGGATGCCACCAATGATCGGGAGGTGGTGCGTTTTGCCCTGGAGCAGGTCAGCGGCAACCATACGGCCCTGATCATGGCCCGGTTTTACCGTCAGGCCGGCGGCTGGATGATGCAGTCCCTCGGCAAACCGGCCCGTGGCAAGACCTTTCACGACATGATGCCGGCTCTGTCGGAAGCCTATTTATAGTTCCGTGGCAGTCTGGCAGAAGGAATATGTTACGATGGTTTGCGGACTGTTCCCGAACCGGCAGCAATGCTTTGGCACAGTCAGCAGGGCGCATCTCCGGATGGCGCGGGGATCGGGACTCTTCCGTTCAGAGGAGGTTGTCATGAAAAAACCATTGCTCACCTTGGCACTGATGGCACTGATGGCACTGATGGCTGCCGCTGCACCGGAGGGCGGAGCGGCGGAGCGTTTCACGGAAATGAACAACGGCTCGGTGCGGGACGAGCAGACCGGGCTGACCTGGATGAAATGGGCCAACTGCTGGGGCCCTCTGGCCTGGGAGGAGGCGGCAAAAGCCGTGGCCGGGCTGAATGCCGGAACGCGGCGCTGCGAGGGCTATACGGGTCATGACCACGATTGGCGCTTGCCATCGCGGACGGAACTCGCCTCCCTGGCAGGAGAGGGCGAACGGGCCGTCGCTCTGATTCTGCCTCGGGACCATCGCTTCCGGGAGGTGCGGGAAGGCCATTATTGGAGTGGGGAAACCGCTTCGTCCGACGAATTGGCCTGGTACGTCAACCTGCACAATGGCCATGTGGACTTTTACAACAAACAGGAGGCCTATTTCGTCTGGCCGGTGCGGGGCCATACCGAACCGTTGGCCAAACGGTAGACACAAGAGGTTCGACGTAACCCCGTCCTGGTGGGGAGAGGGGCGACGCCCCACGACACGGCTTTCGGTTTGCAAAAGCTCACTGCCATCCTTCCGGCGGCTATTTGCCGGAAGGATGGCCACAGGGCGAGCCAGTCACGGGTTATGCCATGAGCCAACCGCCCGTCCGAGCGGTTTCCGGCACGACCGAATGGCCAATCAATTGCGGGACAAAACGACGATGTGATGAATAGTTATAAATTTCGATAACTAATACACTCTAAACATCCCTTCCGATTATAGGATGTTTGGGAGTGGTCCGAATCGGGAAATTTTTTATAAATCTCCATAATTTCGTCTTTTATATCAAGAAATTGACTCAGCAGATGGGGGTCGAAGTGACCATTATCCTTTTCGGATTCAAGCTTGTTGAAAGCCTCCTCGGGGGAATTTGGTTTACGATATGGCCGTTTCCCCGTCAAAGCGTCGAAGACGTCGACGATGGCCACGATGCGCCCCATGAGGGGTATGCCTGTTTGCGACAATCCTTGTGGATAACCCCGACCGTTCCATTTTTCGTGATGGGTCAAGCCTACTTCGCAGGCCCGTTTCAGTACGGACAGGTCGGAATTTTTCAGGATTTGGGTGCCCTTGTTCGGGTGTGATTGAATGACGCAGAATTCTTCGGGAGTCAGTCTGTCCGGTTTATTCAGGATATGGTCCGGTACGGCAAGTTTGCCGATGTCGTGGAGCAAAGCCGCTTTGCGCAGCAGGGGAAGATCCTTTTCCTCGATTATTTCGTCGCCTTCACGGGGACAAGCCATGTATTTCCGCCCCAGGGCGTCGGCGTAGAGGCTCATGCGTCTGGCGTGCTGACCGGTATGGGTATCGCGACCTTCGATGGCATCGGCCAAGCGACTGACGAGTTCCTCTACGGTGCGTTCTAGCTCCTGGGTACGTTCCTGAACCTGCTGTTCCAGTCTCCGCTTCAGGATATGGCCGGTCAACAACTGACGAATGCGTCCTTTGATTTCATGCGGATGCCAGAAACGACCCACAAAATCGGTCTCTTCATGCTCCTCCATCAAGTTGGTCACCTGGGGATTGCGCGAATCGGCGGCGGTCAACAGCAGCGCCGGTGATGCCGGGGCCAGCAGGTGTTCCCGAGCCCAGGTCAGGGCATCGGGCAAGTCGCCGTCCAGAATGATCAGGTCCATGCTCCCGAGCAGGTTGTTTGCCTCGGCTGGAGATGAGACCTTTTGAATTTGGTCTTCGGGGATCCCCAGGCTCTGAAGGATTTGGCTTAGGTTATCACCTTCGAAAGGTCTGGAGTTGATGATCACTCCCTGAGCCTGACTCAGCAGGGGAGCGTGTGGTGAAGTCGTGACGCCGTGGGTCATGCCGGATTTCCTAACAACTGGACTGCGGTCAAGACGACCGAAATCCGGCCGTCGGGCGGGTTCTCCAAGACGTTTCATCAATGATTTCGAAAGGGGGAATACCTATTGGTAGATCATGAATTGGTAAAAAAGGGCGAATTCAAGGGGGGTGATCGACTTGCAGTGGGTCATATGATCCACTATTTCGGGCCTCCTCAGAAAGTCTAACTGATTGAAACTATACATGAATCTGTATTTGTGA
>JADGAQ010000226.1 GCA_015231925.1 Magnetococcales bacterium | reverse complement strand
GGGGCGATAATCGCCCCCGGACCCCCGTATTAATGAACGAATGAAACAGAAATGGGATTATCCCCCCCGGCGGGGTTCGGGGCAGCGCCCCGAGGTGTTGACGGAGCCTTTGGCGGGTCGAAGCCATAAAGGAGGAATGCCCAACTTCCACCCTCTCCAACCCCTGTCCCATCTCGACCCGCCGGAAGATCGACAGGCTTTGATGCCGGAGTTTCTCAGAAAAGGGTGTAGATGAAGGGAGCCACCGCCGACCCCTGGGAAAGCACGATCAACCCACCCAGCAGGGCCATCATCAACAGGATGGGCAACAGCCAGAACTTTTTACGGGTTTTCATGAAGACCCACAAATCGCCAAGAAAAGACATAGTGTTCGATCCGACTCGTTCAGAAGGGGAATTTCATCGATTTCACATCCGCCACGGGAGGCTTCCGCAAAATCCAATAGCTGGTGGCGGTCCGGTCCACTTGCAGGGCAAGGGGATTCTTACCAAACAGACGCATGATCAAACCGATCGGGGTGACCACCAGGAAAAAGATCACGCCCAGGATCAGCGGCGTGGTCAGGCGGTGCAACAGCGCGCCGAAGCGTGTCCACAGACGATTCAGCGGAGCCAGTTGCCGGGGAAAGGCCAAGGCCGCCCCCAGAAAGAGCCCGGAGCCTGCCAGGGCCCACCATCGCGGGTCCATCCCGTGCCACAGGGGAAACAGGCCGACGAGGACGAACACGGCGGCGAAAACCAGGCCGAAGGAGCGATCCGATCCACCCTGCATCGCCTCCCGGTCCCCGTCACTCACGATGTCGCCTGCCTTTCCGTACCAATTGCCATCTATTCTTCCATATCATCGTAGCGGCGCAGATCCAGATCCATGGCATCGATCATGGCCCGTCTTTCGGGATAATCGGGACGGGCCCCCGTCACGGGAACCTCACAGAATTCCAGGGTCTGGTTCACGGAATCCCACAGGGTGTAGCAGGGATGGGGTCGCACCCCCTGGCCCACCGAACCGCAACCGATCACATAACGGACATGGGGTTCCAGGGGCAGGGACACCCCCACGTCGCAGGGCATCAGACCGACCTCGCCCTTCACCTCCCGGAAAATCAGGGGCCGGTAGACATGGCCCACAAAAATCAGCCGGGCCGGTAATTCGGCCAAAGCCCGCGCCGCCTGCCGCACGTTGAGAATCGGCACCACCTGTTCCCGGACGGGCGAGATCGGGGCAAAAACCATCTCCCCCATGGCCAGCAGCGAGGGCAGGGTCTCCAGGAAAATCTGATTGGGGGAAGAGAGCTGTCCGATCACCGCCTGATCCCGCACGCCACCCACCGCGTGCAGATCGGCTTCGCGGATGAAGGTGCAGATCTTTTCCGTCTCCCCATGGTCCAGAACACCCGCCAGATCGCCCAGGCAGAGGATGGTTTCGCAACCCCGCTGCAAGGCATGCTGAAAAACCGCCTGCAAGCCCTGTTCATAGCCCAGCACGTCGGGGAGGATCGCCACCCGTCCCAGCGCAGAGGTTGGTGGAAAGAGTCCGGCACGGGCATTTTCCAAGATCGAGCCGAATCCCGGCGACATGCCGTTGCGGCGTTCGTAATCCAAAACCCGGGTCAACAGCTCCAGCACCGGCAGGAGGGGAACATCGGTCTGCCCTTTATTTGGCAGGAAGGTCATGAGAACTTCCCGTTCCATGCGATAGCGATCCAGATCGAGGCGTTCCTGACGCGCCATCACGGGAGCCCCCATGGCCGCCAGGAACAGCTCCCCCATGTTTTCCATCCTGCGTGTTTCCTTGCCTTTCCTGCTCATACCCTTTTCCTTCGTTCCCACCCGTCCGCCGCGATGCAATGCTTGAGCCTTTATCCCCTACCGTTTATTCTGGCTTTGTGCAAGTCGTGCCGCAATGTTTCGGGCCTTTTCCATTCCGTTACGGGGTTTCCCCTGTCCATGAATCTCTTTCTTCAGGAAAAGTGGCACGCCTTCATGGCCGAAATGGGCGCTATCAGCGGCTACCGAGCCCTTTCCACCCCCGAGGGAGAGCTTTTCGTCGGAGAGGTGCGTCGGTTCCGACAAACCCAATGGGTTTTGTTCGGCGCTCCGGAGCAGGGTCAACGAACCGTTCTCGACAGCCTCTTCGACCAGGCCCGGCAACAGGGGGTATTTCGTATCGAATCCCGCTTCAATATGGCCCGTTGGCGGGAAGAGGAGCTGCCGACTCCGGCCCGCACCCTGCTGCCTTTCGGCACCTATCGTCTCCCCCTGGACGGTGATGCCGACACCCTATGGAAACGGCTGGATCCCGATCACCGCCGTATGATCCGCAAGGCCCGGGAGGTCGGGCTCGATATCCGCTGGGAAGTGCCCTGCGCGGAATTCCACGCCCTGATGGAGCAGACCTACGCCTTCGGCAATGCGCCCTGTCCTTACGGGCTCTCCTATCTGCAACGGCTGCATCACCACCTCGGCAGCCAATTATTGAGCCTTGGCGCGTTTCAGAACAACAAATTCGTTGCCGGGCTGCTCGTTCCTTTAGACAATCACCGGGCCTATTATCTCCATGGGGCCCGTTCTTCCGATGCGCCTCCGGGAACGCCGGTTCTCCTGCACTGGATTCTGCTGCAACGGCTGCTGGAGACGGGGGTGGCCGCTTACGACCTGGGAGGGGCCAGACCCCAAACCGACGATCCCCGTTTGCGAGGCATCTTCTTTTTCAAATCCCGCTTCGGCGGCCCTTTCGAAGCATGCAGCCAGTGGCAGGCCGATTTGCGTCCCTGGATCGCCCGAGGTGTCGATACCCTGCAACACTACCG
Source organism: Magnetococcales bacterium (assembly GCA_015231925.1). NCBI lineage: Bacteria > Pseudomonadati > Pseudomonadota > Magnetococcia > Magnetococcales > Magnetococcales bacterium. Next base: position 3,194 of record JADGAQ010000226.1, on the reverse strand, counting down.
GGAACTGCGGCGATGAACCTGAAACAGCGCCTCAAGGAAGGCGTTCCAACCCGGGCTCTCTACGCGACGGCCTACCGGGGCTACTACGCCGGAAAACGCTTGATCGCTTTCCTCGCGGTCCGTTCACCCCGGCAGTTGGCCAAATACTTTCTTGCCCGCCTGCAGAACCGCCTCTTCGACTGGCGTAACGGCGTGGTCACCCATCCTCTCATCGAGCCCGATCGTTTACGGATGGAGAGCAAAACCAGCCAATTGGCCAACCGCTATCAGGGGGTGAACGAACGGCTGTTTCTCTCCATTCTGGAACGCCATTATCAAGCGGAATGGCAACGTTATCTCTTTATCGACCTGGGCGCCGGGCTTGGCAAGGCGTTGATCCTGGCGTCCCGTTTCCCGTTTCGGGCCTTGTGGGGTGTCGAATATTCACCCTTGCTGTGCGATCAGGCCGTGAGCAACCTGCAAACCTTTCAAAAGCGTCATGCCGATTTCCCCCCCTGGCGCATCATTCACCAGAACGCGGCGCTGTTCCCCTTTCCCGATGAACCGTTGCTGCTCTTTCTCTACAATCCGTTTCACGGTGAGGTGTTCCGGGACATGATCACCAACCTGACCGACCGGCTGAACCGCTGTGCCGAACCGGTATTCCTGCTCTATATTCAACCCGATAACGCGCAATTGATTCCGGAAGAACACTTCCGGCGCGTGGACGGCAGTTCCGTGTGGATCCTGTATGAAGGCCTCGCTTCCCGAGCTTCGCCATGAGTAACTATTCAGGCCCCTGCACAGCGCAGCATGATCGTGTCAACAGCGAAAGGAAAAGTCCCAGGGGTGCCCCCTGGGGTTGAACGTCAACTGCAAAAGCAAAAGTCCCAGGGGTTGGACCCCAGGGGGTTGAACGTCAACTGCAAAAGCAAAAGTCCCAGGGGTGCCCCCTGGACCCCAGGGGGTTGAACGTCAACTGCAAAAGCAAAAGTCCCAGGGGTACCCCCTGGACCCCAAGGGGTTGAACGTCAACTGCAAAAGCAAAAGTCCCAGGGGTACCCCCTGGACCCCAGGGGGTTGAACGTCAACTGCAAAAGCAAAAGTCCCAGGGGTACCCCCTGGACCCCAAGGGGTTGAACGTCAACTGCAAAAGCAAAAGTCCCAGGGGTGCCCCCTGGACCCCATGAGGTTGAACGTCAACAGCGAAAGGAAAAGTCCCAGGGCGCTGCCCTGGACCCGTCGGAGGGGATAATCCCCCCCGAACCCCCATATAACTGAACAGATACCGCCATGATTCACCTGTTGCTTTCCGCCGATTATGAACTCTATCTGGGAGCCAACCATCTGCCCGAGGAGGAGGTGCTGTTGCACCCTTCCAGGGAGTTGCTGCGGCTGTGCAACCGCCTCGCCGTGCCCCTCACGCTCTTTGCGGACGTCGCCTGTTTCTGGCGCTATCGGGAGTGGGGAGAGGAGGCCTTCGTCACCGCCTGCGAAGCGCAGATGGTCGAATTCCTGGGCGGGGGACATGACATTCAGGCCCATCTGCATCCGCACTGGCTTACCACCGAAAGGAGCGAGGCAGGCTTTTGTTTTCCTCCGGGCGACTACCTGTTGGCGCCGCAGGCGCTGGACGAAACGGAAGCGCGGGAGCGGGCCCGTTTGCTGCTGCGGCACGCCAAAACCTACCTGGAGACCCTGTTGCGTCCCATCGACCCCACCTACCGTTGCCTGGCTTTCCGTGCCGGGGGCTACGGCGTGCAGCCTCATGTGGGTCCTCTATTCCAGGCCTTGCGGGAGGAGGGTTACCGCATCGATTCGAGCATCATTCCCGGTTTCACGCTACGGGAGGCAACCCACCGGGTCGATTTCAGTCGCGTTCCCCAGGGTGGACACGGCTGGTTCGGAGCGGAAGGAGGGTTGGAGTGTACCCTTGCCCCCGGTCGGGGGCTTTTTGAAATCCCCATCGCCTCGGCCCGCCTTGAAGCGGAAGAGGCGCGACGTCTGCAATGGCCCCTGGCTTTGGAGCAGGCTTGGCGCATCGTGGCGCCGCTTCGCGCCCGAACGGTGCGGGGGCGCTCCTGCCACACCCCCCCGACCGGCACCACCCCCGGCCCCGGTCGTCTGAAACAGGCCTGGTGGCGGGCCAACGCCATTCTCGGCAACCGCTTTCTGCGACTGGAGGTGAATACTTCCGCCCGCCTGCTCACCGCGTGCCTGAACCACCATGTGCGCCAGTGGCGGCAACCGGGTCAGGAGCTGTTCCTGGCGGTCAACATGCATCCCAAGGGCATGGAGCGTTGGCATTTCGATCAGTTGGCTCGTTTCGTTGCTCAGGCCAGACGGGATCATGGCGACCGGCTCGATTTTCTCACCTTTCAGCAAGCCGAAAAACGACTGCCGCCGGAGGCGACACCGTGATTGACGTGGAAGTGGGGCAGAATCTGCTTTGGTTGTTCGTTTTCGCGGCGCATCACAGTCTGGCTGCCCGTCCTTTTTTCAAGGCGTGGCTGACGCGCTTTCTGCCCCCCCATCTGGAGCGACTGGCTTACGTGCTGACTTCCGCGCTGCTGCTGGTTCTGGTGTTGTGGCAATGGCGACCGCTGCCCACCTTCTTTTGGCAGGTGGCATCCCCGCCGGGTCGTTTGGCCGTCGGGGCCTTGTTTCTCCTCGGTTTGGCCATTGCGCTGGAAGGCGTGCGTCTTACCGACGGTCAACATCTGCTGGGTATCCGGCAGATTCGGGATCACCGTCGGGGGCAACGGCCCGTCTTGCCGGGTTTGCAAACCCGCTCGCTTTACCGATGGATGCGTCATCCCATTATGACGGGCACGTTGATTCTGTTATGGGCCCGACCGCAGATGAATGGGGATCATCTGTTGCTTGCCTTGTTTTTCACCGGTTACATCGTGGTGGGGACGTTGCTGGAAGAGCGGGATTTGTTGACGGTCCACGGGGAGGAGTATGCCCGGTATCGCCGGGAGGTGCCGATGTTCCTGCCGTTCAATCTTTTAAGTATCAAAAAAAGGAAATGTTCTGTCCTTTGACTGTTTCTTTATAAGATATAAAAATAAATATAACTATTCAGATATACGGGGGTTCAGGGGGATTATCCCCCCCGGCGGGTAGCGCCCTGGGACTTTTCCATTTGCTGTTGACTTCCGACCCCATGGGGTCCAGGGGGCACCCCTGGGACTTTTTCTTTCGCCGTTGAC
>JADGAQ010000225.1 GCA_015231925.1 Magnetococcales bacterium | reverse complement strand
TGTTTTCGCTGCTGACGCTTCTTTTTTCCCATTAGCCAAGATTCGGGTAACAATCGAGAAAGACGTACTGAAACAGCTCACCTTCTTCGAGCAGCAGGTAAGCAGCGGGCAAAATCAGATCATGAGTATCACCGTCGAGAACGGGAGTGAAGAGATCGCCTTTTCTCTTCTCGGCAAGGAAAATGCGATTCCCCATCGGTTGATCCTGCAACGCATTATCGGGGGTGCGGTCAAGGAAATTCTTTTTAATACCATTCTCCCCAAGCCCTTCATTGCCAGCGTCGAAAGAACGGGGGCGGCCATTTTTCGGCGGGAGTTGGATATCACCCGTAATCGCCTGCTGGAAACCATGGCCTCCCAGGGCAAGGATCTCGATCCGTTCGAGTTGTTGCAAAAGGCCTACTCACGTTATGCCTTGCCTGTCAATGCCAATGTCGATTTTGCCAGGGATTACGAATCCATCAGCAAAGAAACCAACAGCCTCAAACGGAGTGCGGCCCTGATCGCCACGCGATTCCAAACCCTTTGCGGAGGAAAGTTCGAATTCAAGAACAGCAAACTTGTTTTTGTTCCGGAGGAGAACGTCAAGCTGAAACTGGACATCAATGAAAGCTCCAGTTCCGTCCGTTCCCTCTTCCATCTGGGAGGGTATCTGGCCCATTTGGCCACGCCAGGTGACCTGCTGATCATCGACGAACCGGAACTGAACCTTCATCCGAAGAATCAGCGGCTTGTGGCGCGACTGCTGGCCATTTTGTGCAACCAGGGGGTGAGTGTCTTCATTACAACCCACAGCGACTACATTGTGCGCGAATTAAATACTTTACTGCTTCTTTATAAACAAACCCCCCATATGGAAGCCGTGCGCAACAAATACAACTATTCGAGAGATGAACTGCTCTCTGCGGATTCGGTTCGAATTTACACCGTTGCGGAGAAAATGGTTTTGCTGGAAGGCGGCAAGAGGAAACAACGAGCCAGGACCTTGGTGCCTGTTCCCGTCTCGCAGGAGGAGGGAGTCGGAATCTCCAGCTTTGACGACGCGACAGACGAGATGAATCGTATTCAGGATGAAATCCTTTACGGAGAGCCCTGATATGATTCAAAATCATGAAATTATAAAAAGATTAATTCAGGACGCCTTTATTTCGATACCCTATCAAACGGAATCGGCTCATGCCATACTTCTCAAGGAAAACGATCCTCAGGCTTCGCTGAGTAAAGTTTACATTGAGAATGTTCCGAAAGAGGCCGTTCTGATCCACATGGACCAAATCCCTCCCCCGGAATGCCTCCGTGAAAATTACCGCAAGCGGTGCGATTACACGTTGGTAACACAAGACTGCATACTCTTTATGGAGATGAAATCCTCAGCAAAGACCTCACGAGAAAATGAGATTATCCAACAATTCAAGGGGGCAGACGCTGTACTGGAATTTATCGCCGCCGCATCCCGGAATTTTCTCGGCGAAGGCTCATGGCGGACCAGAACCCGAAAATATATTATTTTTGTCGGTGGGGTCGAAAAACGACCTACAAAAATAAAAAAGTTGGCAACACCTTCTTCAATCGACTCTCCGGCTTATCTGCATGTGCATGACAGGAAATCAATCACCTTTCATGAACTCTCGAACAGAGCCTGATCTCTTCCGATCCCCTCTCCCGTCGGGCGATTAAAAAATAGTTTATTAATTGATTTGGATGATTGCATAAATGGCGATTGAAAGTCAAATTGCTATAATATTATTATTGCAGAAAAACAATATATAATAACTCAAAGAGTGCCGCCCTCTGGTTGAGGGTGTTTTGCAATGTCCTGCAACACCCCCAACAGCCGGGCCTTGCGAATCGGTTTGCTCAGGTGGGCGTCGCAGCCGGCGGCCAGGCTGCGCTCCAGATCTTCCTGCAGGGCGTAGGCCGTCAACGCCACCACCGTGGTACGGGGCAACCCGTGCTCCCGTTCCCACTCCCGCCACAAGCGGGTTGCCTCATGCCCGTCCATCAGCGGCATCTGCACATCCATCAGCACCAGATCGTAACGTTGCCGCTTCAGCATCTCCAGAGCCGATACCCCGTTTTCCGCCACCTCCAATACATGGGGGGTTTTCTCCAGGTAGGCTTGAATCAGCAGTCTGTTATCCTCGGAATCATCCACCAGCAGCACCTGCAGGGCAACGGCTCCCGTTTCCGCCGCCTGGGGTGAGACCTCCGCCGGAAGGCCGCTTTCGAGGCCGAGGGCCTGGGCTACAGTGTGCAGAAACTCCAGGTGACGCACCGGTTTGACCAGATAGTGGCCGATACCCAGAGCCGCGCTGCGTTCCCGGTGCCGTTCGCGGTGATCGGAGGTCAATACCAGAATCGGTGTACCCGGATGGCCCGCCGCTTTCCAGCACTCCACCACCTGAAAACCGTCCATACCCGGCATGCGCACGTCCACCAGCAGGATGTCGAAAGGCGTGCCTTCGGCTACCGCTTTCTCCATGGCCATCAACCCCGAAACGCCATCCTCCACCTCCACCACCCGAGCCCCGTGTTGTTCCAGCATCTCCCGCTGCACCAGGCGGTTGAGGGCCGTATCGTCCACAATCAGCACCCGAACCCCCTGGAACTGGAAAGCCTCCTTCCTGACGGATGCGGAGGATCTCCCTTCCCGGAAAGGACAGCGTATGCGGAAATGGGCTCCCTCCCCTTCCCGGCTTTCCACCGAGACGTCCCCTCCCATCAATTCCACCAGGCGTCGCACGATGGACAGCCCCAGGCCGGTACCCCCGAAACGCCGGGTGGTGCTGTTGTCCGCCTGGGTGAAACTGTCAAAAATAGGACCCTGCCGATGGCTTGGAATGCCGATCCCCGTATCCCGCACGGAAAATTCCAGCCAGGTTCCGTCGGCATCGCCCGACCTTGGTTCGGCACGCCTCCCCTCCAGTTCGATGTACCCGGATTCGGTGAATTTCACCGCGTTGCCCACCAGATTGAGGAAGATCTGACGCAGACGCACCGGATCTCCCACCAGTCGGGCCGGTACATCCCCCTCCATTCGCCAAACCAGTTCCAAACCTTTGCCATGGGCGCGTGGCGCCATGATTTCGCAGCAGGTTTCCAACTCCTCTCCCAGGTCGAAGTCGATCTGCTCCAGTTCCATGCGGCCCGCCTCGATCTTGGAGAAATCGAGGACATCATTGATGATGGAAAGCAGGGTTTCTCCCGCACAGCGGCTGAGGTGTACATATTTCCGCTGGTCCGGCAGAAGGGCGGTCTCCCACAGCAGGTCGGTCATGCCCAGAATGGCGTTCATGGGGGTGCGGATCTCATGGCTCATGTTGGCCAGAAAGTCACTTTTGGCCCGATTGGCGGTCTGGGCCATCTCGCTGGTGCGGGTCAATTCGTCTTTGATGCGATGAAAGGCGGTGGTATCGGAAAAGACCACCAGCAGATGGGGCTGGGCGTCAAGGGTCAGGGGCGCCAGGTGGCAATCGATCCAGGTATCGATGCCGAAGCTGGTGTGAACGAACACCTCCTGACGCCGCACCTGACCGCTATGCAGGCAATCCAGGGCGGTTTCGAGCAGACCTGAATCCCGCCAGGAGGCGAGTTGCCGGAAGTTGCGGCTGAGGAAACCCTCCATGGTGGCGCCAACGGTGCGTGCGGCGGTTTCATTGCCAAGCACCGTTTGCCCGTCGGCATGAAAAACCACCACCCCCACCGGAGCGCCGTGAATGATGCGTCGATTGAACTCCAGCGCTTCGGCCAGTCGTTGTTCCGATGCCCGCAAGGCGTCTCTTTCCGTTTGCAGTTCTTCCCGTGAGACGGTCAGGGCATTCAGGTTATCGCTCATGCGGTTCAGGGAATCGGCGACATCCTGCAGTTCGTCGCGGGAGTGCAGCACGATGGGATGGTTGAGATTGCCGGCCCCCAGGCCGCGAATCCCCTCCCTCAGAATCGATACCGAACGGGAGATGGCGCGAATGGTGATTCCGGAGGAGAAGGCCACGCCGGTGGCCAGGATCACCAGAAGCAGGAGATGGACTTGTCCCTGCCGATGGGCCAGCCGACTCATGGCCGCCTGTTGCCGGTCATGCAGCTTCTGGGTCAGAGGTACCAGCGATTGGGCCTCGATGCGAATGCGGCGCAGCAGAAGATTGCGGTAAAGCGCCGAGGCGGGCGTCCGGGCGGAGGGAGGTTGCTGGTGATACTCCTGATGCAGCGTCGCGGAGCGGTCCAACCCCTCCCACATGGCATCGAGCAGGTAGATTTCATCGGTATCGGAGGTCGTCTGTCGCAGGGAGGCCACGGCTTCGGAGAGCCGCTGCACAGTCGCGTGCCACATGGCTTCCGGGCGTTCCCCACCCTGCATGACATTTTCGAAGGTCAGCACCGTCAGATCGGCGGAATGTTTCATCACCTCGTTGCTCTGGCGCACCCGCCCGATCATGGCCTCCAGATCCTGTTGCACCAACAAGGCTTGCGCCGTCAACAGAACGAAGACGGCCAGGGGAAGCAGCCCCATCCACAACAGTTTGGTGCGAATATACATGCCCCGCCTACTCCAACAGGTTGACAGCCACCGGACGCACGCTGCGCAACGGTCCGGCTTCGAGGTTGGAAAGGAAATTGGGCAGGGTCCGCTTGTCCGTCAGATCGTTGCGAATGGCCCAGTCGGCAACGTTTTCCAGGGTCAACAAAAAGCGGTGATCCAACCAGACCCGCAGGCGGGCGTGCTGCCACTGGGACTCCAATTCTTCTCCCGGAAGAAGACGCAGCAGGAGCTTCCGGGCTTCGTTATCCGAATCCCGCACGAAAGCCTCGGCCCGGATCAAGGCGTGAAGAAAGCGTTCCAAGGCCTTTTCACGTCCGGGAAGGCTCTCTTCGAGAGTGGCCAGCAGGAAAACCTTGTCATACAAACCGATGGCTTCGAAAACGACCGCGTTCTCCCCCAGTCGCGCCGTGGCCCGACTCAGAAAGGGATCCCGTGTGCTGATCGCATCGACTTCTCCGGCCACGATGCGATCCGGCAACTCGGGGAGTTTATGGAAGTGGGGGGTGATGTCCTGCATGGAAAGCCCGTTTTTCAGCAGAAACTGATCCAGAAAAAAGTGGGTCGACAGGCGTTTCTGGGTGGCGATGCGCTTTCCGTTGAGGTCGGAGGGAACGGCAATGCCCGCATCTTTTCGCGCCAGAATGCGCACCTCGTTGTCGCTGCCGCCGATGACGGCCAGGGCGCGGAGCTGCGGTCGTTCGAAAAGGCGCAGTACGAAAGCGGTCTCCGCCACCGTTGCCAGATCCGCCTGACCCGATTCGACACGCTGGAGTGCCTCGTCCCCGGTGGCATGTTCGGAGAGGACAACATCCAGCCCGGCATTCCGAAAGTAACCCAGGCGTTGCGCCAGGGTGACCAGACCCGTCAGCAACGTCGGGGTGTGGGCCACCACCAGACGGAGTTCCTTCGAGGCTTCGGGTTGCCCGATGCCGAGGTTGACCAGCGACAAAAAGGCCACAAGGCCGGCGACCAGACCGAGGCAAAGTCGTCGCCGCGAAGGGAGGGGACGGGAAGTTCGGCTGGAAGGTCTGAACATGTGGCCACCTCCGGAGAGCGCAGGGCGACGTTTCCCGGATGGAGAGTCTTCACCTTGCAAGGCCATTTTAGAGTATATTGGATAGATTTTGCTAATTTTATTAATTGATTCAACTTGTTGATCTATATCAAGTTAATCGCTCTGCCGAGATACTCGGGCCCTTGAGTGCCGGCAGATTCCTTATGAGGATCATTTCTTGAAATTATCCCACCTCCTTCGGAACCGTTGTCGCGAAACCGGCCAGGCGCGTCAGGACAGGGCGCGCGACGTCCTGACGAGCGGAACCGTGGCGGTTTCACGGTGAGGCTCGTCGGGTGAGCGCGACGCCGTCATGGCGCGGTCCAGGTCCGATTGCAGCAGAATGGTATGAATAATTCCGTGTAACTATTCACCACCCCTCCCGCGTAGCCTGACAGGGGGGCTGAAGTGAGGTGG
>JADGAQ010000224.1 GCA_015231925.1 Magnetococcales bacterium | reverse complement strand
CGCATCTGCTCCACCCCGAAGGGACGGCTGGTGACCACCAGGGGACACTTTTCCCAACGCTTCACCACATCCTGCACAATGGCGATCACCCGACGGCGCAAGGCCTCGTCCGCCACCTCGTCCAGCCCGTCCAACAGCAGCAGCACCTCTCCTTTCTCCAACCGCTTGCTCCAATGGCGATTCCAGGCTGTCGGCTCCTCCGGCTTCGTGGTCTCGGCAAGCAAGTCCAGCAAGCGGCGTCCGTCATCCGGAGGAGTGGGAGCGGCATCCCTGGCCAACAACGCCGCCAGTTCCGACAGACGCAAAAACAGGGGCAGCAGGGGCGGTTTGCTCTCGGAGAGCCCCAGATGGCGTCCGCGCCAACTGCCCCCATCCGGACAGGAGTGGCCCAACTGATCGCGGCACAACATGGCCACCGCCAGCTTCAGAAAGGTGGTCTTGCCCGCTCCCGGTTGTCCCTCGATCAACAACCGATGATGGCTGGCCAGCAGGTGGGCCAGGGAGAGGGACTCCTCTGTTTGCTCCAGAAGTTGCCCACGTTTTTTGGCAACGCTGACCTCTCCCCGGCTGCGCAAGGGGGTGTAGAGGGCCTCGATGGGATAACGCCCCGCATCCCGACTGCGCCCCGCCCCCGAACCGATGCCGCGAATCTCCATCCACGCGGTCTTGTCCAACTGGGTTTGCAGCCAGGAATCAAGATCGACCGAAGGCTGCGGAGCCGTTTTGCCCCCGAAGGAACGGACCAGCAGACCCTCGTTGTCCTCATGTTTTTCATAACGCTGATCCCGGTCGAAATCGTAATGTTCCCCGCCCCGTTTCACCCGCAGCATGGGCCAGAGTCGCATCGCCCCTTCCGGGGTGAGACAACCCCACTGGTAGCCCATGCTGCGACTCTCTTGGGCTGTACCGTATTTCTCCAACCCGAACAGCGAGGGGGCCATCAAATAGAAACGTCCCGCATCGCCATAACGACTGACAAAGGTGGAACCCCCCGTATGGTCGTGACCGTGGAGATTGGCGATAAAGCGTTCAGGACGATAGACGGACTCCAGAAAGTGGCGTTGCGTTTCTTTGGAAAACCAGGACAGAGGGTGATGAGTGAGCAACAGCGTGTTGCGCCCTTCAAGAGCCGCATCGACATCCTCCGTCCCCAAAGCGGCGGGCAATTGGCGACGGAAGAGTTCCAACTTGCCGCGACAGTCACCCTCCATGAAATGGGACCAGGAGGAATTGAGCCCCACCACCGTCAAGGGAGGTAAATCGGGCCGATCCAGGCGTAGCGAAAAATCACCGGGAAAGGGCGATTCGGTGTAGAAGCCCGCCCGATCCGGCAGAATATCCCTTCGCAACCACTCCAGGTAGTTCTTGAACAGGCCATGAAAGGGGGTAGGCGTGTTCTGCCACAGACTCTCTTCAAACGGTATGGCATAACCCTGCCATGCCTCGGTGCCAAACATGAACGGCAAAGGAGCCAGAGTGGCGGTTGTAGCCTCCTGCCGCTCCAGATCATGGTTGCCGGGCACGGGAACAACCAGCGGCGCATCCCCACCCACCGCATCGAAAAGCCACTTCTTCAGTTCCGTCAGAAAGGCGGTAACCTGTTCGAACTGGGCTTTCTCGCCCTTCCAGGTGAGATCCCCGGTGAGAAAGATCAGATGGGGCGGCCCCAGGCGTTCGGCCAGGGACTGCACACTCTCCCGGAACTCACTCCGCACCTGCCACCAGAGTTCCTTCCCCCGACACCCCATATGCATATCCGACAGATGCAGCCAACGGATCGTCTTCTTACTACTCATGTCTCACCACCCCTTCGGGGAAATCGGGTCTATAATCGAGGTCTACGCATAAACCTCGGTCAAAATCTTCTGCTTCACCACGTTGTACAGATCCACTTCCACTTCCGGTGCCTGAATCGACACGATCAGGGCGTAGCGGGCCTTGTTCTCATAACGTTTCAGAAAGGCACGGGATTTCCACCATCCTGACACGGGAAAAACCCCAAGGACGCCGAGTTGCGCCAGCTTCGCCGCCTCGCCCTGCCAGATGTCCCCGTGCAGCGAGCCGTGATGACGCAGATTAGAACCGAGGATCCAGTCCGGATCGGTCTTTTCACCCGAACGCACCCCCTCCTCCTCGTCCTGCGCCAGTTTGTTGATGCGGGCGCGAAACGCCTTCGTGGTTTCGGTGGGGCGCCTGACCTGAAAACGCAAACCGTGGGAGGCATAGCGATCCGGACCCCGGAAACCAAGCACCCCCGGATTCGGCTCGATGAAGTAGGAAAGCGTCACCCGCATGGTGACCGGGGTCGCGCCAAGGCGTTGCAACTCGTCGATGGGCCAGGGCAGGTCATACAGATTCATGTCCCGTACGGACACACTGCCATTTCTTTTTTCGAAGGGTTGCAGCGTGTCCTGGGCAACCAGGGTCAGGGAGTTCCCGGCACTCCACATGGCGCGCGTCACATTCGGAACCCCGAAACCACAATGGCGCAACAGATGCCCGTACCGCTGTTTATCCGTTGAACCCACCAGCAACATGTCACGCATGGCAGGCGTCCATTCCGCCGAATGGACCATCAAGGCCCGAATGGTTTCGGGCCAGAAGTCGGGGTAGTGGGCCATCAACTGCGCCGCCATGCGAGCGGCAAGGGCCGTGGCGGCGCTGGAGGCTTCAAAGGTGGTAAAGGATCGCTCTTCCGGTCGATAATGGGTGGTCAGCAGACTCAAATCCGCCATGGTGTAGGCAGTACTCCGATCCTTGGCCGCGTTGCCCCCTTCGAAGACCACATCCGGCTTCAAAGGCCAGACCTTGTCCCAGGTGAGCGAGGTGGTGCTGAAAGGACTCAAGGCCCCCTCGGCGGCAATCGCGGTATAACCCGGAGCCACCCGCGTCTTTTCGGTATAAGCCCCCACCGTCAGGGCGTTCCAGGCCTGTCCGGGGTCGTGAATACCATCGGTGGCGTTGCTGGCCGGATAGTGGAACCAGACCCCGTTATCCGACACATTGCCGCCGGCCTGCACCATCAGCCTCGGCGACCGAGCATCGTTGTGAATATCGGCAGCCAAGCCGTCGATGGCGGCGGACCAGGCGGAAGGTCGACCCCGGTCCCGGCTGTCCGTGGCGGTGACCGCCATGGCGAAGACCCGAGGCCGGTACGGAGCCTGAATTTCGGGGCGGGCCACCGCCTCCTCTGTCAGCCAGCCATAAGACGCACCGTCGTTGTCACCGTCCCGACGCAGCAGCTTGACCGATTCCAGCCGATGGTCGATGAATACGGGGGCACGACTTGCCAGAACCTCGGTCAAATCGCCATACACCGCCAGACCCGCCATGCCGGAGCCGTGCCCCGCCTCATCCGCCGTGCCCCACCCCGGTTCGACGCTGTGAAGATCCTCCCGACGCAACACCGGCTGCAACAGGGGGTGTCCCCGGTTGACTCCGGTATCCAGCAGGCAGATGTGGGGGGAATTCCCACCTCCGGTAACGTGGCAGCGACTCCGCAGCTCGTCCAGCCACGCCCCCTGTTCCAACGGGGCGAGCGTATCGAAAAAGTCGGCCCCCTCCTTGGCGCGACGCAGTTCGGCGATGGTATTGAGCAGACGCATGGAACGGGTCATCTGCCCCCGGCTGCCCCGCATCAGAAAGACCCATCGTTCCAGAAAATGCAGAATCCCCGGAACCACCTTAAAGCCGAGATCACCGGCCAGTTGCTGAAAATGGCTCAACGCCTTTTCACCCTTCCTCCGAAGGGGCAGCCAAACCTCCCAGGAGATGACCTCCTCTTCCGAAGCGGGCAGAAGTTCGGGGGAATCGGTCCACAACGAAAGCAGCGCCGCCTGCCGGATCTCTTGAATGGTTTCCACCAGAGCCTGATTTTTCGGATGGCCTTCCGGATGCTCTTTCGACGGTTCGGTATCCTTTTCCAGGTAATCACGAACCAGGGTTTCGAAGTGGCCCAATTTCCTCTCGGGCACGAAGACCGTGGCAAAGGTCCGCTCTCCCTCCCGGCGCACGTTGAGAACCTCGATACCCTGTTGTCGGCGGGCAAGACTCTCGAAGGCCAGTTCAATGCCGGGCGGACTGCGAAATTCAAGACGCAGTCCGGGTTCAAGGATGGCGTGGGAGTGTTGTTCCTCAAGAAGCGGAACGGCCTCTTCCTTCAGGCGGGAAAGCTGGTTCAGCAGGGCATGGCCGTGACGGGCGCGGTTTACCGGAGGGAGGGCGGCTTTGCCGCCACCACCCGGTGGGAGGAAGGACTCGGGGCGGGCGAACCCCTTCAGCTCCAGGTGGCGACGATCATCTTGCATCATGAATATCCCGGAAATTTATGTCGTATCAATAAAATGTCCATTGCGAAGGGCTTTGCGTTCATCCAAAAGGCTCAGAAGCTCATCCTCGGTAATGTGCTGCCGATCATGAATGATGGCGTCCTTGATGGCGTCTTCCGCAGCGCGAACGATTTCGGCATAACTCAACCCGGCGGCAATGGCCGCCAGATGATCCCATCGCATCTCCTGGGATGTAAAATGAAGCAGTCGTTCCCGTAAAGTCAACTCGATTTCGTGCGCATCGGGCATGACATAGTCGATCACATCATCGAAGCGGCGAAACAGGGCGTGATCCAGAATTTCCGGATGGTTGGTCGCGGCCAGGATGATGCTTTGGGAAGCATCCTGTTCCAACATCATCAAAAAGCTGTTGAGAATGCGCCGAATTTCGCCAACGTCATTGTTCAGACCCCGTTGCGAGCCGATGGCGTCGAATTCGTCGAAAAAGTAGAGGCCGCGCCGCGCCGAAACGGCGTCGAACACCTGCCTCAATTTGGCGGCGGTCTCCCCCATGAACTTGGTGATCAGGGCATCGAGACGCACCTGAAACAGCGGCAAACCCAACTCCCCCGCCAAAACCGCAGCCGTCAGAGTCTTCCCCGTTCCCGGCGGACCAACCAGCAGAATCTTGCGACGAGGGGTCAAACCATGCTCCTGAATTTTGGCCAGATTCTTCTGCTCCCGCACCACGCGCAACAGCCGGTTGCGCACCGCTTCCCGCAAAATCAGACCGGAAAGCCGGGCCGTCGGAAAGGAGACCTCCAGCAACTGCGCCAATTCACCACGCGGCTGATTGAAAACCAGAGGTTTCCGACTTCCACCCTCCTCGGAACGGCGCAATTTGGCGGCATCGATCATCTCCCGCAGCTCCTCGGCCACTTTCCCGTGCCCGAGCCGGGCTTCGTGGGCCGCAACCTGCATGGCCACAGCGAAAAAGTGCCCCTCATCGCCATCGATGTGCGATTTCAGCAAGGCTCTGATCTGTTCGGCGCTGGCCATTCCGTACCCCATTTAACATAACGATTTCCTGCGTATTATTATAACAGGTTTGCCATCACAAATCAACAATTTATTGCCCGACAAACCCGCCCGGCCCCGACCCGACCCGTCCCAGACCATCCCTGGACCAAGGACCGAAATTGATATAACCTGAGATACATCCTCGCACAAGAACGTGGCCTGGCGCAGGCAGGCCGTCCTCCAAACATGAGGCACGCCATGGATATCTGGCCGTTGCTGGACAAACTGCCCTTCTTTTCGACCTTCACCGATGCCGAAAAGACCAAATTATTGAAAATGGATTGTTATTTCGCAACCTTCGCCCCCGGGGAATACCTGATGCGGGAGGGCGTGGTGGACAACAACGCCCTCTTCGTGCTGCTGAAAGGACGCGCCCAGGTCACCAAGAATTCCAACCCCAAAACCGTCATCGCCACCCTGGAACGCGGCATGGTCGTCGGCGAAATCTCCTTCCTCACCAATCAGGCCCGCACCTCCAACGTCATGGCCACCGAACCCATGCTCTGCTTCACCATCAACAACCAAACCATGGAAGAACTCACCTTCCAATTGCAACACAAGATCAAGGACCGCCTGATCCTGCTGCTGGTCAATCGACTGCAAAGCAAAGACAAGGAACTGCTGGCCCTGATGGGCTGAACAATGCCATCACCCCCCGGCAATTCGGTGATGCCGTGAGCCAATCAAACGGACGATTGGCCCACGGCATCACCAATGGCTGGCTCGCTCTTTGGCCATCCTTTTCGGGAAAAGGCCCCCGAAAAGGATGGC
>JADGAQ010000223.1 GCA_015231925.1 Magnetococcales bacterium | reverse complement strand
ACCCTCGTGCCAACGGCAGATAGGTGATGTCCGTGGACCATACTTGATTGGGCCGTTCGATTCACCCCATGACCGGTTCGTTGCAAATGCGCCGTCATCCTCCGACTTCCGTAAACCGGCGTTTTCAGAAATTGCTCGTCAATCAACCGCATCAGCGACAAATCCCCGGCATCCACCGGGCGTCGACGGTAATACGCCGATGACCGGTTGAGACCCAACAACTGACATTACCGAACCAGACTCAATCCCTCATGACCCGAAGACAGCATGGACTTACGTTCCTGCTGACTCAAACCCCTGGCATTCGTCCTGGGGGGGTCTCAATCCCTTCGTATTCAGGGCGGGGTCCGGACCCGTTCGTACTCGACGTCTGGAATCCCCAGCTTGGGTCTCAATCCCTTCGTATTCAGGGCGGGGTCCGGACGGTATCACATATGGCTGCATGCCCCTGACGAGAGGTCTCAATCCCTTCGTATTCAGGGCGGGGTCCGGACGAATCAAAATCCGAATCTCGGACGATTTTCTTCGGTCTCAATCCCTTCGTATTCAGGGCGGGGTCCGGACCAACTGTTGACTAGGATGGGCATCCTCCATCGGCAGTCTCAATCCCTTCGTATTCAGGGCGGGGTCCGGACGCCATGTCCTGGTGGATCTGCCCAAGGGCGGGGAGTCTCAATCCCTTCGTATTCAGGGCGGGGTCCGGACCCTGGCGTGATGAGCTGGCAACGGGAGTTGAGAGTCTCAATCCCTTCGTATTCAGGGCGGGGTCCGGACGGACGCTGCAACGCTATTGCGGATGGGCTTGAATGTCTCAATCCCTTCGTATTCAGGGCGGGGTCTGGACCACAATGGTGCGGAGCGGACTGGCGATGCAGCAGTCTCAATCCCTTCGTATTCAGGGCGGGGTCCGGACGCCCAGCACCAGGGGTACCGGGACCTAACCCCCGTCTCAATCCCTTCGTATTCAGGGCGGGGTCCGGACCCCAAATGGCTGTTGGCTGGCTGACCGACGAATGTCTCAATCCCTTCGTATTCAGGGCGGGGTCCGGACGGATGACGAAGAACAACCTCCACATCACCACCGGTCTCAATCCCTTCGTATTCAGGGCGGGGTCCGGACAATTCTGCCAGCTTACTGGATATTATTCACGGTCTCAATCCCTTCGTATTCAGGGCGGGGTCCGGACCCCTTCCACTTCTTCAATGTACTGATAACCCTGATAAAAATCAATGATGAAAAGTTGTGCATTTTTGTTAGCTTTCTCCGATAGGGGACTGCTCATGAAATGAGCATTTTTGAAAAACCAGTTTTAATCGTAACTTATTGAAATATCTATACTATAAGCGTGTGCTGATAAACTGGCTCGTCGCGCCATCAGTCAATTCTTGGGTACCCAAAAAAGTTAGCTTTCCGTCTCACCGCCGGACGGGAGGCGTGGGCAGGAGAACAGGGCGGATGGGCATCTTCCGGCCCAGGAACTGCACCTGGGGACAGCTTCGGACCACGCGGGTCTTGTCCGGATGAAGCTCCAGTTCCAGGCGGGACAACTCCTTGGCCACAAATTTCAAGGCCTTTTGCGCGGCTTCCTCACGATGGCCGCATCACCACCGATGCCCCCAACGTCATGTGGGGGACGGACGGGGTGAAGGTGTTGACCCTGGATGAAGGGTGGGTCTGGGTTTTCAGCGCCATTGACCATTGGAATGCCGAATGCGTGGGATGGCACGTCTGCAAGAAGGGGGATCGTTTTGCGGCTTTGCAGCCCATTGCCATGGGACTTGGGAGGCTTTATGGCGGGGTGGCGGCGGGGGTCGCCAGGGGGTTGTCGTTGCGCATGGACCACGGCAGTCAGTACATGGCGGACCATTTCACGAATCAGCTCAAGTTCTGGGGGATTCGGCCCAACTACGGCTTTGTGGAGGAGCCCCAGACCAACGGGGTGGCGGAAAGGTTCAACCGTACGATGAAGGAGCAGTCCCTCAACGGGGAGATCTTCCGTAATGCCGAGGAGGTGCGGCAGGCCGTGCGTCTCTTCGCGGAACGCTACAACCAGCAATGGCTGCTGGAGAAGCTGGGGTACGCCAGCCCATTCCGGGCCAGGACGGATTGGGAAGCGGAACATGGTCTGAAAGCCGCTGCCTGAGCGATGATTGGGAAGAGCTGGTGGAAAGAACAGGTGGATGAGGGGTAGAATGTCAACCAGCCTGCCGGAAGACAGGGCAACGCGGGGACGCGACCCGAGCGCCGAGCAGGGACCGAAGCAAGGGAGGGGCAGGATTCCGTCCTGCCTCTTCCAGCCTCTTCCCCTTGCTTTGGCCTTCAGGCGGTAAATCCCAGGGGGTGCGGGGGACAGAGTCCCCCGAATGGTGGGTATGAGGGCAAGGAGTTCACAACAATCTTGTGTCCAGGAAACCGGGTGCGGTACAGTTCAGGCATCACTATCTCCCGTTCATTGATCAACCTTGAAGGATAAACCTATCTGTTTTAATGCGTTCTCAATTTTTTCCCATTGATTGAGATACTCCTCAGGGTATTCAACTTTGACAGAGGATCCCAACTCTGGGAACATAAATAAATGCCTGCATGATGTGAGAATCAGCGTTTTATCATGGTTATGATATCTTTCACACTCGATTATTGTTCCGGAGTTCTTGTCTGAGTAATACAAATCACGATCCGGTTCCGAGAGTGTCATGTTGGACAGCCCCGTTGACTTATAATGCTTCATATTAAACACTTCTTCGTTTTGCATCTCCCAAGGTCCAAAATAACCTTTATTGATCTTATTTTGAAATACGGGCTCAAGATTGGGTTTTTTAATGTCATGGGCATTTGAATCGAATCCCGGCCTTACCCACAGGCTTGTCAAATTGTTAACAACTTCCCCTTGGCTCTTACCATGATCTTTCCAATCCTGCTCGTTCTCAATCGGTCGCATCGTTTTGAATCGTAACAAGAGCGCGAAGTGGAAAATCTCACTGTCAAATGTAGGCGTAAAATTCCTTCTTTTTCCTGACCAAACATCCTCTCCAACATACTGAACTCCTGCAAAAAGATAATGTTTTGGTATGGAAACCTTGATGCCGTTAATATGCCCAATTGCAGGGCATAATGTTTTATCAAACGGCCTTGCAAATTGCCAAGGAAAGATCCCAACTTTATCGGTACACTCTGCGATTGCTTCAGTGCTAGCTCCAAATAACATCAATAAAATAAAACTGATCCAATAATGTATGCATTTAGCGTGCACAAATAATAGTCGTTTCATGTTTGGATGACGGAAAAACGTGTTTGACTTTTCCAATGCTTGAACACGACCACGAACCCCTCTCGCCATATTCCGGCGAGGGAGCTTGGGTACGCTTGGACGTGAGCAGGGAGCGAGCATGGGCAGGGCACCACAATCAAGGCTGAAATTGAGCTACGTTCAATCAAAAGGGTGTGGAGCCTGAGCGCCACGGACTTGCCAAAACCGGGATGCTCCTCCCTTGAGGGGGGCACCCGCACCTGCCCCCAAATTGGGGCCGGGAGATCCTTCTACCTGGGTCCAGGTTTGCAAACCGCAGTCGCCCCGTCAAGGGGTAAAAAATAAAAGCGAATCATGGTGATGCACGGTTGGTAGCGTTGCCCTTTGGTGGAGAATCCACACCTATGGGTACGATTACCGTAGACGTGATCCGCCCTGGATCGCCCTGTGATTTTATTAACATGATTGTATACTCCTCGCCAAAAGGCTGGTAGTGTTTAAATTCGCTGGTGGGGCGGAATGAAAAATCATGCCAGCCTGTTCAGGCTGCGGGATTCCCCCCGGGTCGAGTCCGGCGCGCTGCTCGTCACACGAAAACCACCGGCGCGTCCGCGCTACCCTGGCTTTTGACGGCCCGACCGTCGCGCACCGTCACCCGGTCTCCTACCGCCAGCCCAGTTTCGGCGACCACTTCCACCACCCCCTGGGCCGTGACCACCCGGACCATCCCCCCGTTGAGTGCCACCACCCGCCCGGTCGTGGTCTGACGCCCTGCCAGCAGGCGTTGCAGGTCAATCAGGGGCTGGGACATGGCGCAGGATCTCCAGGGTGGTGGTGAGCCTTGGTCCGGCGGCGGCATGGGTGACGCCGGTCACTTTGCCGCGCCAGGTCTGGCCCATCATGGCGTCGTGGATCTCGACCAGTTGGCCCGGCAGGAGGCCCGGTCGATGGAGGCAGGTCAGGGAGACCTCCTGCAGGATCTCGCCGCTGTCGATTTCGGCGCGTCCTCGGGAAAGTTTGGCCAGGGTATCGGCCAACAGGGGATCGGAGATATCCTCGCCGGGATGATCGCCTGCGCCGCGCTGACAGATGATTTTGCCGTCCAGGGGCGTCGCGCCGTTCTGGGCCACAGCCCGCACCTGCACCGGGAAGGCGTCCAGCCCGGTCACGGTCTCCGGCGCGGTCAGGCCCCAGGAACGGGCCACGGCGGTATAGCCGATGCGGGCGATGGCCACCCCGGCGCGCTCAGCGGACAGGGTGCGCCGGTCGGCTTCCAGGGTGAGCATGCCCAGATCGTTGCCCAACCAGATCACCGAATCGATGGAAACGGCGGGCTGATCCAGGGTGGCCGAAGCGACGCCGTCGAAAATGATATCCTGGGTCAGGCGCAGGGTCTGCTGCGGTCCCGGCAGCAGTTGTCCGGCGGACGAAGCCAACTCCACCCCGGTCACCTCCGGCCCGGCGTGAACCAACAGATGGGCGGTCTCGCCCGTGAAGAAGCCGTTCCGGCCCTCGTTCAGCCCGTCTGGGCGATTGTCCAACTCGGCGGCGAGGTGGCCGGATTGGGGCAGATAGCCCCGCACCAACACCCGGTTGACCCGGCGGCGCAGCATGTGGGATTCGCGGCACGACAGGTTGTCGGCGGAATCGGTCAGGATGTGATCGGGGGTGGCTGTGGCCCAGTCGGGGACCGCTACCGGGAAACGGTGCCGCACCCGCAGTTGTCCCTCGGGCAGGGTCTCCACCACACCCCCGGTGGCCTCGGCAATGGTCCGGACCACGTCGGCGGGGGTGGCGTTGTGGACCGCCAGCCTGCCGCCGGGGATCAGCCAGTCCACCAGTTCCCAAAGGATGGTTTCGCCGATGGCCTCTTCGGCAGCGGCGCGAGCCTGGGTCGGTTCGTCCGGGGTGCGTTCCATGGGGGTGGCCCGTGGCGATGTCAGGCGCGCCGTCGGGCTGATCACGGACACCGAAAATCGGGGCAGGCCGACGCCGTTGCGCTCCAGGCGCAGCGCTGGTTGCCGCCGATGGCCTCGATGAACCCCTGGTGGCCGGGCACGGCCCCGTTCAGGATGTAGGCTCCCGCCCCGGAGACGGCGGCGGACTCCTTGACGCGATCCGCGAAGGTGAGCATATCAGCTGCTCCAGTATTGAGAGGGGGTGGAGGAAGCCCCGGCATTGGCCGCGACGCCCTGCCGGGTGGCAGTCTGGATGCCGGTGGTCACCGGGGATGGGGCAGGAGCAGCTTTGCCGAAGCGGGGCGCGGCGGCGGTGAATCCCACGCAGCCGACGGGGGGCGTCCAGGGGACGGGAAAGGCGTTGGCCATGGTCTCACCCCTTTCTCACCGCGAACATTTTCACCGAGGTCTGAGCCTGGAGGCAGAGGTAGTTGACGCCGTTTTTCTGGATCACGTCCAGGTTGGCGGCCCCGCCCCGGGGCAGCACCCACAGATCGCACAGGCTGGTGATTTCCCCGTAGTGCATGGGCATGTTGCCGCTGTCCACCAGCAGGATGGGGGAAAAGGGAATGAACGAACCTCCGGCGTCGTCGGGAACCTTCTGGTCCACCCCGCTGAGGTTGGTCATGAACCAGCTCAGGCTGCCGAAGGGAATGACGTTGGCGTTGAGGCCCGCCGACGCGCCGGTGAGGGTCGCGCCGGTGCGGGAAAACTTTCTGGGCATGCTGGCGCTGGTGTCGTTGTAGGCCCAGTAGCCCAGGTTGGCGAAGAGGAAGGGCGGCCAACCGGCGGCCACCGTGTCCCAGGGACAGACGCGGGTGCGCTCGAAGCAACCGGAGGGACCGTTGTAGCTGCTGCTGCCCCAGGTGCCGCCGAAAGCTGGCGATCATCAGGAGGGAGTGTTAACCAAAGAGTGATATGATATACTCCTGCCGTGTGGTGCTTTCAC
>JADGAQ010000222.1 GCA_015231925.1 Magnetococcales bacterium | reverse complement strand
CTCCGCCCCGAACCCCGCCGGGGGGGATAATCCCCCCCGGACCCCCGTATTTTTCCCGACCACCCCTCGGGGCCGCCCCCCCCATGACCGAAAAGACCACGACACCCAACCGCTCAGGATGGGCGGAACTTCCGAACCGGGGCAAACTATACCCCGATACGGCTCTCCGTCGCCCAGCGGGCCAGGGTATACAAGGCGAGGAGCGGTCGGGTCAGATCCTTCTGCCGGGAGCGGTGCTGCCACACCAGCCGTTCGACCTCCTTCGGCTCGAAAAGCACCCCCACGGGGGAGTTGCGCAGGGTTTGCGGCAGCATCTCCCCAAGCGGTCCGCGAAACCAGCAGGCGACCGGGGTTTCGAAGCCCCGCTTCCGGCCCGTTACCACCGGTTCGGGCAGACGTTGATCGGCCAGTTGCCGCAACAGCCGCTTGGTGCGCCAGCCGCGAATTTTGCAGTCGTCGGGCAGAGAGAGGGCGAAACACACCAGATCCGGGTCGAGGAAAGGCACCCGGGCTTCGATGGAGGCGGCCATGCTGGTGCGATCCACCAGGGTGAGGTAATCGTCGGCAAGCATGGTATTGATATCGGCCCAGGCGGCCCGGGCCAGGGGCTCTTGCCAGGGGGAGGCGTTCATGGCCTCGCCGACGGGATTGTCCGCCGGCGGCAGAGAGGGGGCCAGACGATGCAGCTCCGGCGCGGAAAACAGCCGCACGGCTGCGGCATGGCGTTCGTCGGGGGGCAGCAGGGTTCCTTCCAGGAAAACGCGCCCGCGATGCACCCAGCCGCGTCCTCCCTCGCCGACCGGCAGGGTTTGCAGCAGCGGATGCAGCCAGGGGGCGCACCAGGCGGCCAAGGCCAGGGGCCAGGGAGGCCGGGTGGCGAAATAGCGGTCGTATCCGCCGAAGAGTTCATCGCCCCCGGAGCCGTTCAGGACCACCTTCACATGCCGGGCGGCCATGCGGCTGACCAGAAAGTTGGCGGGAACGCTGGTATTGGCAAAGGGTTCGCCGAAAGCGGCGATGCACTGGTCCAGCTCCTCGGGTTGGGGCGCGGGCAGGATTTCGACATGGTGCGCGGCGCCGAGATGCGCGGCGGTCAGTCGGGCCAACGGCGTTTCGTCGAAATCGGCGTTGTCGAATCCGACGCTGTAAGCCGTCATCGGCGGGGCGTTTCCCTGACGGGAGGCCCACAGCAGCAGACCGCTGTCGATGCCGCCGCTCAGGAAGATGCCGACGGGAACATCGCTGATCTTCTGACGCTGCACCGCCTGGCGCAGCAGGGTGTCCACCCGTTCCACCCGATCAGCCGGCAGGCTCTCCGGCTCGGGGTGCCAATAGCGTTGCGCCGACAGCGGACCCGGATGGTCGAGATCGATCCACCCCTGGGTGGCCGGTGGCATCTTGCGGATCTGCTGCACCAGTGTTTGGGGGGAGGCCACATATTTCCAGGTCAGAAAACGGCTCAAGGCGGCGCTGTCGAGGCGAGGTTGGTCGAGCAGGGCCTGCAGGGGTGCCGGTTCGGAACAGAAGGCGAACTCTCCCTGATGGTGATACCAGTAAAGCGGTTTGACCCCCAGGTGATCCCGTGCCAGCCAGAGGCCTCTGCGCTCCAGATCGAGCAGGGCGAAGGCGAACATGCCGTTGAGCCGGTCCAGCACGGCTTCACCCCAGACTTCGTAACCGTGGAGGATGGTCTCCCCGTCTCCCCGGGTGAGGAAACGGCATCCCTGCTGCTGCAGGGTGGTGCGCAATTCCTGGAAATTGTAGATTTCGCCATTGAAAAAGAGTACCCGGTTGCCGTCGGCGCTGATCAGGGGCTGCCGGGCTCCGGCGATGTCGATGATGCTCAGGCGCCGCATGCCCAGGGCCAGTCCGGGCCGCAGAAAGCGGCCTTCGTCATCGGGGCCGCGGTGGTGAATGGCCCGCAGCAATCGGGAGAGGCGGTCGTCGAGAGGTGTTTCCGTTGCCCCCGGAGCAATGAGGCCCGCAATGCCGCACATAGGATCTCCGTGGCGCGAGGGAGGGAAGGAGAGGGGATGATACCATCAGGGGCGTGATGCATGCCAAGAGGGTAATACGGGGTCCGGGGCGGATAATCCCCTCCGGAGCCCCGCATCATTATCGTCCCGCCATATCGGAGAGGGCAATTGACAGAACCGCACCGGCTTTCTAAAATAGCCTCTTTCGCCATCTGCGGGTGTCGTCTAATGGTAGGGCCTAAGCTTCCCAAGCTTAAGACGGGAGTTCGATTCTCCTCACCCGCTCCAGATCGCAACATCGAAGCCGCGTTTTCGTCAACGCGGCTTTTTTTATGGGGAGAGCGATAACGTGGCCGCGACCGGTACCGCGCTTCTGGAACTGCGCAAGGTCTCCTTTGCCGCCTCCGACGGGGTGTTGCGCCTGTCCGACCTCGATTTGACCCTGCATCAAGGGGAACGGGTGGCCATCCTGGGAGGGGAGGGGGTCGGCAAGAGCCTGCTGATGCGGGTCATGGCCGGATTGCATCCCCTGGCGCGGGGCGAAATCCGGCTGGAGGGGAAACGCCTGGAAGAGTGGCCCGTGGCAGAGCGCGCCGCCCGGCTGGGCGTACTCTTCGACGAGGCGGGCCGACGCTTCCTCGCCTCCCGCGTCGAGGAGGAGATCTCTCTGGCGGCGGCGGCCCGGGGCCTTGCCGCCGAGGCGCTGCAACAGCGCCTGATCGGGGCGTTGCATACCGCCGGATTGCCCCTCACCTGTCTGCAACGCCCCGTCATGGAATTGTCTTCCGCCTTCCAGGCCCGTGTGGCCCTGGCCGGCGTGCTGATGGCACGGCCTGCCCTGTTGCTGGCCGACGAGCCCGGAGCCCGCCTCGATACCGCGGGCGAGGAGGCCTGGGCCCGGAATCTTGCCGCGTTGTCCGCCGAAAGCGGCCTGGCCCTGCTGATCTTCACCAGCCGTGAGGAGCGGGCCCGGCGCTTTGCCGCGCACCTGGTCCATCCCGCCTGGTTGAGGACGCAAGACGCCCTTTGACCCCCGTCCGTCAGGATCTCGCCGCCATCGTCACCACCCCGACGCTTTCCCTTTCGACTCCTGTCCCGTCGAAGCCCGCCAGCCCGCCATAAAAGCCAAAACAATAAAGCGTAAAATGTTGGCCCGTATCTTGAATGTTAAATTGCCAACACCATCAACTCCGGCGGATAGGGAGGTCTGCCATGTCAATTCTGACGCACTGCCATAATCAAAAGGAATGGTTGGGAAGTTCGCGATCGATCTTTTGGGATCAACGGCGTTCTTTCAAGTGGTGGGGGTGGATGGTAGAAACCCTGCTGGCGGGAGCCGTGGCCATGGTGGTGGCTGCCGCTCTGGATATCCGGATCGGCCCCGATTTTCTGGGCAGCTTCCGTCAGCTGGGTTCTTTTTCGTTTGTGGATTTGATTGACAAGGTTGTTTCCTCTCTTCTGATCTGATCCGATTGCCAAGGAAGGCACCAAGACTTGCCGTTGGGCACATACCCTGCCGGGAAACCGGCAGGGTTTTTTTTGTTTGTTATCAACGGATTGCCAATGTTCTGCCGATGATTTTCCCCTCCCGCCCGTAAAACGACTTCACCTTCCTCGCAATCGATCCGATACAATCAGTAAGGAAACCACCAAGACCTCTTCATGGAGGAGGGGTAAGATGGAAAACATTGCAACAGTTCCGGGAGTCAAACCAAAAAGCCAGGTTGTGGAACAGAGCTTCCGCAACGGGAATGCCGCGGCAGGACGAGCCAATGGCGGCTACCCAGTAGTGCGTGACATCGTTTCGCTGTCGGTGCAACAGCAGGCCGTCGGGCGAGCGATACGCGATCTGGCGGATCAAACCTTGAACCACCTGTTCCATATGGCGGAAACCTCGCCCAAGAACAAGGGGGAGGGACAGGTGGACCGTTTGGTTTGACGTCGAAAATCAAACACTGACGCAGGACATTGACTCCGGCGTTGTCGAACGAGAGCCCCTCGGTTGACAACGCCGGAGCTGTTTTGGGGGGTGGTCGGTTCAGCGGGCGTGTTTGTTGAAGAGTTTGATCAGGGACTGATGTCCGTGCTGCAGGGCATAGTCCCGAGGCGTGCGCCCTTCGGTGTCCGGGAAGTGCATGTCGGCGCCGCGTCCCAGCAACATCTCCGCCATGGCCAGATTGCCCCGCACGGCGGCCCAGTGCAGGGCGCTGCGCCCGGCGATGTTGCAGGCGTTGATCTCCGCGCCGTGGGCGATCAGAAGCTGGGCAATCTCCATGTGGCCGTAGAAGCAGGCGCAGTGCAGGGGGGGGCCCCCCTCCCGGTTCAGGGCGTTGACGGAGGCCCCCTTTTTCAACAACAGTTCCACAATGCCGAAAAGACCTTCCTGAACGGCTTCGTAGAGGGGTGTTTCGCCGCTGGTGTTGACGGCCTCGATATCGGCGCCCCGTTCCAGCAGCAGCACGACAATGGCCTGATGACCCCAGACCGCCGCCCAATGCAAGGGGGTCTCCCCTTCATGATCGGCTATCTGAATATCGGCCCCGTGATCCAGCAGGGTGCGCACCACCTCTTTCTGACCCCGGGCCGCCGCCCAGTGCAGGGCGCTCCACCGGTAACGATCCTGGGCGTCCACCAGCGCCCCCCGTTCCAGCAGCAACCGCACGATGGAGGCGAAGCCCTCCTTGGCCGCTTCGTGCAAGGCGGTCCACCCCCCGGAATTGAGCGCATGAATGTCGGCACCCTGATGCAGCAGGAAGCGGACCCGATCCACATCACCCCGCTTGGCCGCCTGATGCAACATCATGTCGTTTCCTCCTGCCAAGGATATAACCACTTCCGCCAGCGGAACAGCATTCGGAGAGCAGAACATTTTTTCAACATTTACAATGTAGTCCGCTCCATTCGCCGAGTCAATGGGGAGATGCCCTTTCGCCGGAATCCACCGTTGTCCATGGCCTCGCCAAGGGGGAGTTGCTACAGTTTCCAGGAGGGGTGAGGCGGCGTAACGATTCACCCCCTCACCTGTCCAGCCCCCGGCGGGCAATCGGGTCATTCCAACGCCGATCAAGAAGACGAATGGTGCTGGAATGACCGAGCCTGAAAGGATAGGGGATAAAGATTGGGGGATAGAGGAAACGTCCCAGGGCGCTGCCCTGGACCCGTCGGGGATGATCCCCCCGAACCCCCGTATACCCGGACGGATGCGAAACGAGGATTTTTCCATGCCGTGCCGGGTGGGTGTTGTCTTCGCGAGGCGTTCATGCTGGAATACGTGACCATGCGTTTGATACGCAAGTTTCTGGTTCCCCATGCCTTGTTGCGTCGGCTGCGACGGGGGGTGCCGGGCTATTTTCAACCCACTTTGGCCCAGTTCGAACCCGAAGCCCGGCTGGATGCCTTCTGGGACCATTTTGCGGAACAGGGCGTGTCCACCCGTGATTGCACCTTCCTGGAGCTGGGTTCCGGGGCCGGCAACGGCCTTGGATATGCCCTGGTGGCGCGCGGCGCGGGACGTTGTTTCTGCTTCGAGCCTTACGAGCCGTTTCGCCCGGAGCGGGACCAGCTTCTGCGACAGCGCGTGGGAGAGGAAACGGCCTGCCGGGTGCGGCGCGTCACCCGTCTGGAGGAGGTGCCGCCGCGCAGCGTGGAGCGGGTGGTCAGCACCAGTGTTCTGGAACATGTGCGGGATTTCCCCGCCCTGCTGACGGCGTTGGAACCGTTGCTCGCACCGGAGGCGATCATGCTGCACGTGGTCGATTATCGCGACCACTTTTTCAAATACCCGCTGCATTTTCTGCAATTTTCCGATGCCGTCTGGCAGCGTTTCCTGGATCCGGGCAACATGCCCAGGCCGCGCATACGCGATCATCTGGAGGGGTTCGCGGCCCATGGTTTCCAGGTGGAGATTTTGAAAAAGGTGGTGGATCGGGAAGCCTTCGCCCCGTTGCGACACCGGGTTCATCCCCGGTTCGCGAGGTATTCGGAGGAGGATCTGGCCACGACCTGGGCGTGGTTGTGGGTGACGCGCGCCTGAGCGGTTCAGGAACCCCACCCTTTTTCCCCCCTCCGATTCGTGGGCAATGCGCTGGCCTTTGGAGTCGATCAAAAGGCCGATCGACTCCAAAGGCCAGCCAAGGCGGGCTCGCTTTTTGGCCATCCTTTTTGGCAACGCCGAAAAGGATGGCCGTGAGCGTGGCGAGCCTGAAAGGATAGACCCTGCACGGTGCGGCACGATCATGTCAACGGCGAAAGGAAAAGTCCCAGGGGTGCCCCCTGGACCCCATGGG
>JADGAQ010000221.1 GCA_015231925.1 Magnetococcales bacterium | reverse complement strand
CGGATTTATCGCAGCGGACCGCGGGGGGGCAAGGGGGGGCCTCATCCCCCCATCCGTTGACGTTGACTTTCTGCCGTTAGGGCTTTGGGGAAATATCGGATTTTGGTTTGCTGGTGTGTTCAAAGATGGGGGGATGAGGCCCCCCCTTGCCCCCCCGCGGTCCGCAGCGGGTCGTCCGGATCGTGCGGGTGGTGAGTGGGTGCGCTTTCTTTTGATGCTGCGGACCGCTTACGGACACGTCAACGGATAAAACCTCGGGGCTCCGCCCCGAACCCCGCCGGGGGGGATAATCCCCCCCGGACCCCGGTATTTTTTTACGGCACGAAGACCTCCTTCAAAAACACCTCCAACGCCTTCCAGGAGCGCTTGTCCGCTGATTCATCATACGCCAGTCCCTCGATGCCCATCTTTCCCGCTTCCGGATTGGTAAATCCATGCTTCGCGCCGCCATACACCACCATGCTCCAATCCGCCTTGGCCTCCTCCAACCCCTTCTGAAACGCAACGATCCGTTCCGCCGGTATGAACCCGTCCGCCTGCCCGTGCGCCACCAACACCTTGGCCCGAATCCGCCCCAAATCCTCCCCAACCGCCGGCGGCAACGAGCCGTGAAAACTCGCCACCCCCCGCAAATCCATCCCCGCATACGCCATCTGCATCACCGTGGCCCCACCAAAACAATACCCGATGGCCGCCACCCGCTCCTTGTCCACCACCGCCTCCTGACGAAACGCCTCCAAGCCCAGACGCGCCCTCTCCCGCCAGGCGGCGATATTGCCCGTAATCTGCTTCATCCACTCCCCGGCGGTACCCCCGTGAGTGGTCACCTTGTTGTCGCCATACATGTCCATGGCAAAGGCCGCATAGCCCATCCCGGCCAACATCCTGGCCCGCCCCAAGGCATAATCGTTGAGCCCCCACCACTCGTGAACCACCACCACCCCCGGACGCGGCCCCGCAATGGCATCATCCCACGCCAACCACCCCTTGAGCGCCACCTCCCCATCCCGATAAACCACCTCCTTGGTCTGCACCGCCGCCTGCACCGACCCCGCCCACAGCACCAAACCCACACAGACCCCCAGCAAGCAACGCTTCAACATACCCACCTCCGCGAAAATGTGGCAATATCCCCAGGAATCCCCCATGATTGCTCCAGAAAAGCAGGCCGTGTCAAGCCCTGACCATTAATTAAGTAATTCAATGACCCGTTCTCCCCTGAAAGTGCTGTTCACCATCGATGTGGAAACCTGGCCCGCCGATTGGAAGAAGGCCACGTCCGACGAGGTGCGTCGCTCCATGTCCCTGTGCATCGAGGGCCATACCCCTCAGGGAGATTGCGGCCTGCCCTTCCAGTTGGCGCTGTTCCGACGGCACGGCCTCAAGGCCATCTGTTTCGTGGAACCCCTCGTGGCCGGATTCATCGGAGCGGAACCCCTGCGGGAGGTGGTTTCGAGCATACGGTCCGCAGGCCAGGAGGTGCAGTTGCACCCCCATACCGAATGGCTGGGCCGCTGGCCCGACCCGCCGGCGGGCGTGGCGACACGCGGCGACCGGCTGCACCAGTTTCCGGGCCCGGAACAGGTGCGGATTTTTCAGTTGGGGCGGGAGCTTCTGGACCGGGCCGGAGCGGGGCCGGTGTCGGCGGTTCGGGCCGGCAGCTTCGGGGCCAACGATGCCACGCTGCGGGCGGCGGCGGAGGTCGGATTGGCCTTCGAAGCCAGTTTCAACGCCTGTTACCGGGGCCGGGAGTGCCGCATGGACGGGGTGGGCCGCCCGCTGCTGCCGCAACGCCACGAAGGCATCACCCTCCTGCCCATGGGCTGGTTCGAAGACTGGCCCGGCCATGGCCGACACCTGCAAGTGACCGCCTGCTCCCTCGCGGAGCTGACCGGCGGTCTGGAAGCCGCCTATCGCGCCGGCTGGAGCCACCTGGTGCTGCTTTCCCACAGCTTCGAGGCGGTGGACCGCAACCGGGGATGTGCCGACCGCACGGTGCTGCGTCGCCTGGAAGGGCTGGCGGCCTGGCTGGCGCACCATCGGGATCGTTTCCAAACCCAACATTGCGCCGACCTGCCGCAGGAAGGTTTCCCGGTTGCGGGCGAGGGCCTGGTGCTGACCTCCCCTCCGTGGCGCACCCTGGGCCGCATGGCGGAGCAAGGTGCCCGCAGGTGGCGCAACGCATAACCCTGGCCGGGAAGGCTTGGTTGCAGGGAATGGAAGAGGTGACATGCCATGCGGATGTTTCGATGGCGGGTTCGCTCGGTTTGGGGAGTCGGTTACTCATGTTCAAGTCCTGCGTCAGTTCGTTAACGATTGCCGGCTACAAATCGATCCGCGAATTGAAGGATTTCAATCTCAGTGCCTTGAATGTGCTGATCGGAGCCAACGGAGCGGGCAAAAGCAATTTCATCAGCCTCTTCCGCCTGCTCAACCGGATGTACGAACAACAATTGCAGGTCTTCGTGCAGCAACAGGGCGGGCCGGAGGCTCTGCTGCATTTCGGCCGGAGGACAACTCCCCGGTTTCGTGCCGAAGTCTATTTCGGGAATAACGGGTATCAATTCACCTTGGTTCCTACGTCGGATAATCGTCTGGTGTTTGACACTGAGCAGGGTTGGTTCAAGAAATATTACCCGAACCCCTGGACGGAACCACTTGGGCGTGGGCATGAGGAGGCCAAACTCAAAGAGGCCAAGGTGGATATTGCCAAGTATGTGCAAGCAGGGGTGAGTCAATGGCGGGTTTACCATTTCCACGATACCGGGGAGAACGCCGGTCTCAAGCAACGCCATGCGGCCAATGACAATTTACTCCTCAAACCGGACGCTGCCAATCTGGCCTCCTTTCTCCGGCGGCTCAATAATAAATTTCCGGAACACCATCAGCGCATTGTGGAGACCATTCGTTTGGTGGCCCCCTTTTTTGGAGATTTCGTGCATCGGGATGAAGACGAAGAGTACCTGGAGCTGGAATGGACCCGGAAAGGGCAGCCGGATACGCCGTTCAAGGCCCACGTCCTTTCCGATGGCACCTTGCGTTTCATCTGTCTGGCAACCCTGTTGCTGCAACCTCCGGGGTGGATGCCCCATACCGTGCTGATCGACGAGCCGGAGTTGGGTTTGCATCCTTACGCCATTTCGATTCTGGCGGGTCTGTTCCGGGAGGCGAAACAGCAGCAAAAACAGTTGATTTTGGCCACCCAGTCCGTCGAATTGGTCAATGAACTCTCGCCGGGGGATGTGGTGGTGGTGGAGCAGGAGGAGGGGGGAGGTTCGACCTTCCGGCGCTTTTCTCAAGAGGAGCTGGCCTGCTGGCTGGAGCAGTACTCCCTGGGCGAATTGTGGAAGCGCAACATCCTCGGCGGAAGGCCGTGACATGGTCGAGGTGATCGTCTTTGCGGAGGGGGCGACCGAGGAGCAGTTCATCAAACGAGTGGTGGCCCCGTCGTTACGCCCCGTCGGGGTCTTCCTCAAGTCTCAACTGCTTTCAACCTTCCCAACCGTCCGGGGAGGGGCACTCAACAAGGACCGATTGCTGTATTACGCCCGAGCCACCCTGAAGCAAAAACCCATGGCTGTTTTGACGACGTTTATCGATCTGTACGGCCTGGATACGGGTTTTCCCTCCTACGGGGAGGCGATGCGCAAACCGGATTTGGAGGCAAGGCCGGCGTGTCTGGAAACGGCCTTGAAGCAGTCGATCATCGACCATGCGGAGTGTCGTCCGGAGCGGGTCATTGCCTACATCCAACCTTATGAGTTCGAGGGATTGCTGTTTGCCGACTGTGAGGTGTTGAGCCGGGCGGTGCCGGGGTGGGGGAGTTGTTTGTCGAAGTTGAGAGCGATTCGCAACGCCTTTGCCGGTCCGGAGGAGATCAACAATCACCGCGACACCTCTCCCGCCCGACGCCTGAAAGGGGTGTTGCGCCCGAAATACGAAAAAAGTGAGCCATGGTCCCCTGATTGCCGAAAAAATCGGGCTTGCCGTGCTGGAGCGGGAATGCCCACACTTTCGGGGCTGGATGGAGACCTTGCGGGGAGTATCCGCTGATGCCCGAGAGGCGTCGCCGTAACCACGTCATCCGAACGAAAAGGGGAACCCCATGGAAATATACTTTCGCGATCCGGCCAAAGAGGCCGTCTGGCGCACCATTCGGGCCCTGAACGAGGCCTGGACCAAAGGGAGGCCCGACGATCTGGCGGACTATTTTCACCGGGACATGGTGGCGCTCACGCCGACGGATCGGCATCGTCTCGATGGGGGAGCGGCTTGTGTGGCGGCCTGGAAACGCTTCGCGGAGACGGCTCGCATCGCGCGCTGGGAGGAGCGGGATCCGGTGATTCACCTTTATGGCGAGGCGGCGGTGGTGGCCTACGATTTCGCCATTACCTTCGATATGGGCGGCGGCCCCATCGAGATGAACGGGCGGGATCTCTTCTTCCTGGTACGGCAGGAGGGGCGCTGGTGGGTGGTGGCGGATCAGTTCTCCCCGCATCCCGCCTGAGGGGGGCTGGCCTCAATCCGGCGTGGGTTGGGGCGGAAGCACGGGAAACCGCATGCGAAAGAAGGCCCCGTTTCCGGGGCTGCTTTCGCAGGTGATGCGGCCCCCCAGGGACTGGGTAACCAGATTGTAGACGATATGCATCCCCAGTCCACTGCCGCCCCGATCGCGGCGGGTGGTGAAAAAGGGCTCGAAGATGCGCCGCCGGGTCTCCTCTTCCATGCCGCGACCGTTGTCCCGATAGGTGAAATCGATCGAATCCCCCTCCTGGGCGATGCGAATGTCGATCCGCCCGTTTTCCTCCTCTCCGAAGGCGTGAAGACGCGAATTGCCGAGAAGATTGATCACGATCCGGGAGAGGGCGCCGGGATAGCTGGTGATTTCCAAGGTCTCCTCACACTCCAGGTGGATCTCCAGTCGGGTGTTCTTCAACTCGTGGTGCAGGGTGGTGATGGCGGAGGTCACATACTCCTTGACCCGAAAGGAGCGCAGCCGTTCGCAGGACTGATCCACCGCCACCGATTTGAAGCTGTGTACCAACTCCGCCGCCCGTTCCAGATTGCTCAGGGTGAGACTGGTCAAGCGTCGGGTGGAGGCGAGGAACTCCTCCATCTCCTCTTCGCTGACGCCTTCCGAACGCATCAACCGTTCGAAGAGGTCGATGCGTTCCTTCAACTCCGACGTGGCGGTGACGCCGATGCCGACCGGGGTGTTGATCTCGTGGGCCACGCCGGCCACCATGCCTCCCAGTCCCGCCATCTTTTCGGACTGAATGAGGTTGTCGAGCAGACGTTTCTCCTCGGTGATGTCCGCGATCATGCCGACGATGGCGAAGCGACCATCCAGGAGCATGCGGTTGAGGGCCAGGCGAATGGGGAACAGGCTACCATCCCGCCGAATCGCCTCGGTTTCCAGGGTGGCGGGTGAGTGCGACGGTTCGTTGGCACGCAGGAAATAGGAGAAAAACCGGTTCAGATGACTGGCCTGCAGGGCGGGCGGGATGAGTTCCAGAACCGGTTGCCCCACCATCTCCGCCGAGGAGGCGCGGAAGAGGCGTTCGGAGGAGGGATTGAATACCCGGATAATACCCTCTTCATCGACCACGACGATACCGAAGGGGGCTTTGGCGATGATTTCATGAAGCTGTTCCTTCAGTTTCTTCTCTTCGGTGATGTCACGAATCAGCGCGGCGGAGCCGATGGCGTGGTTGTCGATCTTGAAGGTGGCCCCGTGGAAATGCAGCACCCGACCCTTGTAAACCAGGGTGGAGGGCATCTCCACCCCCTCCCGCTCCAGATAGGTGCGGAGATATTCCGGATCATCCAGCAGGTTGAAAAAACCTTCGGATTCGATCTGGCCCGAGGGTTTTTGCAGCAGGCGTTCCGCCGCCGGGTTGACCAGGACGATCTCCCCGTCCGGATTGGTCACCACGATGCCCTCCTTCACGCTGTGAATGATGGTGCTCAACTTGTTGCGTTCGTGCTGCAGTCCCTCGTAGGTGAGGCGCAGGCGACGGGCCATTTCGTTGAAGGTGGTGGCGATGGCGCTGACCTCGTCGTGTCCCGGGGCATCGATGCGCTCTTCGAGATGGCCCTCGGCGATGCGGTTCATGGCCTCCTTGATCCCGCCGAGAGGGCGGACCAGCACCTGGCGGATGGTCAGGAGCAGACCGGCGAGTATCAGAAACAGGGTTGCGGCGGCAACGCCGACGGCTTCCCGTCGCGTGGTGCGGATATCCTCTTCCGCTTGAGAGAGGGAGGTGGTGATGCGCAAAACCCCCAGCGGCCGG
>JADGAQ010000220.1 GCA_015231925.1 Magnetococcales bacterium | reverse complement strand
ATAATCGCCCCCGGACCCCCGTATTAATGAACGAATGAAACAGAAATGGAATGAAACGTGAAGAAAAAACCCGCCCTTCGCGCCAAGGGCGGGCTGCGGCTGTCACTTCCGGGACGATTGCTGGCGAATGCGATGGATCTCCTCCGCTTGCAGGCCAAGCCAGTTCAGAAACGATTCGTGGGCCGTCCCGTGCCGCTCTTCGAAAAGGGTGTGCCAGCGGGCCATATCGGCTTCGCTCAGACCGATATCGCGAAACAGGGTGATCCACTCTTCCTTGCCGAAAGAAGTCGACATGTGTTCCTCCATTCAATAGGGTGGTTGAAGGGGGTTGGCCAACCCGTTCGAACAGGGTGAACCGTGAAGCCCTGGTCAGGTCAAGAGGCTATTTCATCCCTCGGAGGGTTGGTTGGGTAAATAACCTCGATGCACCCTCCCTGTCCGATCCGGAGAGGTATGCTACACTGGAAGGCATCCGGCAACATCCTGTCGGTGACGGTGGCGGGAAGTCGGGCCGAAAGAGCGGCATCGCTTCCGGGTGGGCAGTCGACAGCTTCATTTCGGAACCGTCTTCGGCAACACCGGAAGAGGAAATCCGCATTGTAAACGCCGATGCCCTGGAGTCCGCAAAGTCCGCCGGGTCTGTTATTGACCACTCCATCGGGAGAACGAGATGCCGAAAACACCCTCCAAAACATCTGCCGAAATCCTGGATCAGGTGAACAAGGCCCGGCAGGCGCTGGATTATTTCAACGAACGGATTTTGGACGATCGGGGAGAGTTTCCGGATGGTGCGGCGTTGCGTTCCCGGCTGAACGCGGCCAATGCCCACGTGATGCGGGCCATCGAAAAGGCCCGAACCTTGAAATAGCGGAATGGTGGAGGAGTTGAACGATGCGTTTGCCCTTATGGGGTGTTGTTCTGTCCGTCTGCAGTGTGGCGATCTTTTCCGCCGAAGCGGGGGAGATCTATTCCGGCAGTCGGGAGATTCTGAAAACCGAAAGTACCGTTCTGGGGGAGAAACTGAGCTATCCCGGCGGAGGCCCTGCCGAGATCCGTTCGCTGATCATCGTCATTGCGCCGGGTGAGGAGACCAAATGGCATAAGCACCCGGTGCCGCTTTACGCCTATGTTCTTTCGGGAACCCTGACGGTGGATTACGGCGACAAGGGAAAACGCACCTATCAGAGCGGAGAGGCTTTCATGGAGGCCATGGACCAGTGGCACCGCGGGCAGAACGACGGCAAGGAGCCGGTGCAACTGGTGACCGTCTTTCTGGGAGGGGAGAACCGGCCGATCAGTGTGCCACGCGAGGAGAGCCGACCGTGATGCCGGAGGAATCGGCGGGAATCACCCCGCCGATGTTCCGGGAGAGACGGTTGCGTTACTTGCGGGCTTGCCAGCGTCCGTCCGCGCCGCGACAGGCGGTGGTGACCATGGTTTCCCGTTTGCCGTCGATGACGGCTTCGACTTCGGCTTCCCGGCACCATTGACCCTGCTGGGTTTCATAAGCGGGACGCGGGGTGACGGCGTAGTCCCGACCCGTATCCGGGTTGTGCCAGCGGGTGGTTTGATAGGAGGGGCTGCTTTCGTAAGCCTGACCCACCCGCATATGGTCGTTCTTGTCCATTTCGTTGCCGATGGTGTATCCGGCCAGCGCGCCGATGGCGCCGCCGATGAGGGCCCACTGCTCCTTGTTCTTGGAGGGCCCCAGCAGACTGCCCGCCAGCGCCCCGCCCAGCGCCCCCACTCCGGCACCCGTCTGGGCCTGGTTGGCGCAGCCGGAAAGGCCGCCGCCCACCAATCCCAGAATGATCAGACCGGAGACCATTTTCGCCCCAAAACCCACCTTCAGGTTTGCCATCGCCTCAAACTCCCTTTGATTTGGATGCCGTTTCCGCTCCCTGCCCTCAACCACGGCAACGAGTATAGCACAAGACGTGCCTGTTGCACCCCCCGTGCCCCTTGTGCCGATCCCCCGCATTCGGGCAACATGAAGCCGCGTTGCGGTACCCTTTTCTTCCGGATGACTCTTGCGGAGGTGTCGAATGTCCAAAATAACCGGCCTGGCCCTGCTTCCGGCCCTGCTGATGCTGACCGGCCTGAACCTGCAGGCCGAGGAGATCGGCGAAGTATCCACCAACATCAAGCTGCTCGGTCCCAACGACAAAGTGGTCATCGAGGCCTTCGACGATCCCGACGTGCCGGGGGTGGCCTGTCATCTCAGTCGCGCCAAAACCGGGGGCTTCAAGGGCGCGGTGGGCCTGGCCGAGGATACCTCGGACGCCTCCATCGCCTGTCGCCAGATCGGTCCGATCACGGCCAATCCCTCCAACCTCAAACAGGGCGTCGAAGTATTCGGTATCAAGACCTCGCTGGTCTTCAAGAAAATGCATGTGGTGCGTTATTATGATCGCAACCGCAATACCCTCATTTACCTGGTCTATTCCGATCGGTTGATCGACGGATCCCCTAAAAATGCCATCAGCACCGTTCCGATCATGCCCTGGCGCAAGGAATAATATCAACTATCCCGACGGAAATAGCCTCTATATGGCCTTGTGCTTCGGGAAAAAATTGTCTATCCTCCGCGAATATCGTCAACAAGGGTGCTTGATGCACCGCGAGAATCAGGGGGGAAACGTCGTGAGTACAGTGGAATCGGAAGTGTCTTTATCCAGAGACGCCATCCTGGATACGTTGAACAAAATATCCTCCAAGACGGATTTGGAGTTTCTCATCGAAGAGGCCAAGTCCCGTTTGGATCAGGTTGCCAAAGACGAAGCCAAGAAAGCCTTGAACGAGGTGGAGTCCCTCCTGCGTCAACGGGGATTGAACCGGGACGATCTTCTGACCATGCTGGGTGCCAGGTCCGCCGTTCAGCGCAGCGCCCCCATGTCCGACCCCTCCCTTCTGGCGGCCATTCCCCCCCTGTTGGTCAAACGCATCAAGGATATGGCTCCGAAGGGGCTGATCAATCCCCACTATCCCAACGAACCCTGGGGCGACCCCAACAAGAAGCGCTGGCACATGCCGACCTGGCTGGAACAGGAGATCAACCGTCTGCGCCAGTCCACCCGGCGTATCAAGGATAGCGATATCCAGCAACTGGTTGACCGGTTTTCGCCGGGCTGAGCTACGGCGCCCTTCCCCCTTTTGACCAAGTCCCCGCCGTCCCGGTTTCAACCCGGAACGGCGGGAGCTTTCGAAACACCTCAAGTGTCCGGCTTCCCACCATCGCTTGCAACCCACCGGTAAATGCGGCATCCTGCCAGACCTTCCTGCGAAGATTGAACGCCGTCCGCTTGATGTAAAAGGCCACTGCACATGACACGATCGATGCTTGCCAAATGGCTTCCCTGGAGCTCCATCCTGTTGTTGCCATCGGTGTTGTTCATCGAAAAAGCCGATCCGGGGGCCTGCCTTTTCGATATTTCCGTGGCTTTTTTCGTGGCTTCCTTTTTTTCGCTACTGACCCGCCGTCCCGCTTCCAGCCTGTTTACCGGCATCTTTTTGACTTTGCTGATTATTCTGATCTCTTCCCTGAAAAATATATACACCGGCGCCAGATTGGTCTGGCACGATATTGCCATCGGTATTTCCGCCTTCGATGTTTTGCTGGATATGTTTCCCCTGGTGATCTATCTGGTTCCGGCAATCGTGGTCTTTTTGTTGGTTCTGTATTATCTGGAACGTAAAAAGCCCGTTCTGCTCCTCTCCCTCGGTCTGCTCCTCCTCTCCGGGGGATTGGCCTGGGCGGTGATGCCCTCCGCCTACACCGTGACCACCTTCGATTTCACCAAGGACAATCTGGTGGTTTTCGTGGAAAGCCTCTTCCGAAGCAAGAAACTCGTCGATTTCGTCACCCCCGAAATCGCCTCCTACTGCTGCCTGCAGCCCGATTTGAGGGCGGAAAAAGTGCTGGCCACGCCAACCCGCAAACCACACATCATCCTTATTTTGCAGGAATCGACCTTCCCGCTGACCCATTTGAAACACTCCCAAACGCCCAACAGCTCGGTCTTTTTCGACCAGGCTTTTCCCTTGCGGATCAACGTGGTCGGCGGCGCCACCTGGGTTTCGGAAACCCAGTTGCTGCATGGCGTGCCCCCGATCCGTTACGGCAGCGACTATTATCAGATCAATATGCTCATGCCGGCCAAGTTCGCCCGACTGCGCAACGAGCGCCACAATGGCCGTTCCATCGAGGCCTCCTCGCTGAGTGTTTTTGATCGGTATCCCCTCGGTGCCGAAGGCCGTCTGCTTTACATTCTCAAATCCATCGGCTATTCGACCCATGCCGTCTACCCCGTGGATGGT
The DNA here is from genome assembly GCA_015231925.1 of Magnetococcales bacterium. Lineage (NCBI taxonomy): Bacteria > Pseudomonadati > Pseudomonadota > Magnetococcia > Magnetococcales > Magnetococcales bacterium. Next base: position 2,001 of record JADGAQ010000220.1, on the reverse strand, counting down.
CACTACTACGGCAGCAAAACCATGCATACCCTGCTGGGAACGGACCATTTCCTGGGTTGCTCCGCCATTCCGGGTTGCAAGGAGACTCCCGGACGCTATCGTCCCGACAGCCTCTTCTACGACACGGCGTTGGATTTGTTGGCCAAACAGAAGGAACCCTCGGTGGTCTTCCTGCCCACCATGCGGCAGCACTCCCCGCACGACGCCCTCTACTCCAGGGGCAAGGAGGTGGCCTGTGATCCGCTGCTGAGTGACAAACAGTGTGAAGTGCTCAACGAATACCTGGCCCGACTGAAAATGTCGGTGGATGAATGGCACGCCCTTCTGGAGAATATTCGCCGCAGGAAGATGGATGCCATCGTCCTGGCCTTCGGGGACCACATCCCCAGCGACATCGCCTCCAACTTCTACGGGGAGAATTTCTGGAACGAAGACCAGGAGAAGTACATCACCTTCTTCACGATGTGGGATTCACGGGAGGGTTTCGTCACCCGCAAGAGCATGGAGCGTTACGGCGTCCGCTCGATCATCGATCTGGCCTTTCTGGATGTGGTTCTGCTGAACCATCTGGGTGTTTCCAGCCGCTATATCGACGACAAGACCCGCCAGCTCAGGCGCTGTGGTGGGCCGTATTGTCTTCCGGAGGAGCTTCCCCCTGCATCCGCTCCTGCCAGTGAACCCGGGCGTCAAGCTGCTGCAGGGACTCCATCATGATCCGGGTGCGTTGCACCATGGCGCTTTCGAAGCGGGCCCGTCCTTCCGGGCTGGCGGCCAACAACTCCTGCAAAGCGTCTGCGGAGACCTTCAGGAACCGCCCCTCCTTTTCACGAGTGATCAGGGAGGTGGGCCAGGGCAGGCCGGTGAGCAGGCTCAATTCGCCGGCCATCTCTCCCGGCTGCATGGCCCAGGCCTCCTGGGGATGCAGACGCGAGACCAGCAGCCCCTCTCCGGCCAGCAGGATGAATCCCGCAGGCTCGACGACACCCTCCCGCTGGATGGTCTCCCCCGGTCCGAAAAGCAGCGGGACCAGGCGTCCGGCGAATCGCCGCAGCGCCTCCTGTCCCGCCACAAACGAGCCGTCCTCCCGCGAGAAATAGCGTTGCGGAAAACCGCAGGCGATCAGTTCCCGCGAAATCTCATCCCCTTCGCTGACGGCCGCTTCCTCGCGGGAGAGGCTGATGCAGTTCAACTGCCCGCCTTCCGGGAAGGGAATGGCGATGGTGGCCCGTTGCAGATGGTACCAGACCCTCTCCTGAACCTGGCCTTCCAGGGCGGTCCGGTCGTGAAAGGTGCGACTCCAGAAACGCAGACGGTAGCTGACTCCGTAGTCGCGGAAGGCCAGAATCCAGGCGTCGGGCTTCTTGAAGGAGAGATCGACCTGGGCGCACCCGAGGGCGGCGTTGATGAGCTGTTCCCGAGCCTGGGCGGGTGGAACGGCGAAAGAGAGGGTGAAGTCGAGGGTGTGGCGTCGCAGATTGTTGGGCCAGCTCATGTTGTTGACCAGAACGTTGGCCAAATGGCTGTTGGGAACGATGAGGATGTGGCCCCCGGTGGTGCGCAGCCGGGTTTCCCGCCAGTTGCGTTGAATGATTTCGCCCTCCTTGTCGCCGAGGGCGATCCATTGGCCGGGTTCGACGGTTCCCACCAGATGGATGGAGATTCCGGCCAGATAGTTGCCGAGTACCTCCCGCATGGCGATACCGACCACCGCGGCGACCACCGCCGTGGAGGTGAAGAGCTTGCTGGCTTCGAAGTCGAAAGAGAGTTGCAGGATGGCGAAAATCGCCCCGCCGAAAACCAGGAAACGCGCCATGAAGAAGAGCAGCTTGTTTCCCGAGGGGCTTTTGCCGCCAAACCCCTGGAAGTGGCGGATCAGCCCTTCGTTGATCTTGAAGAGCAGAATGACCAGCCAGAGCAGGTACCAGGCCTCGATGAGCCGGGTTTCGGGCTGCCAGTCGCCGAAAGCGGCGGGAAAGGCCTCCAGCGACCACTGCAGCAGGG
>JADGAQ010000219.1 GCA_015231925.1 Magnetococcales bacterium | reverse complement strand
AACCCCATGGGGTCCAGGGGGCACCCCTGGGACTTTTCCTTTCGCTGTTGACTTCGTCATGTCGCGCTACGCAGGGTTCTGAATAGTTACTCTTTATGCAGGCAATGCCTCGGAATTATCCTCGTCGCCGAAATCGGCGGTGGTTTTGGTGTTAAGAACCAGGCGTTGGCAATGGTAGCCGAGCAGAAATTCTCCGGAGAGCTTGCTGTCGTCCAGGAATTCGTCCCCCCTGAAAGCCGAAACGATCTGATCGATGGCCTTATTCATCGTGTGCAGGAAGGAGCCACGCTGTACCCGAAGACGGCTTTTGTACGGTCCCAGGGCCACCTCGATGTCGGGCCAGGTGGTCGCGGGCCGCTGGGCAAAGCGTTGCATCAAGCGGGCGGCGGTGGTTTCGCGATTTTCGCCCGCCAAATACAAAGCACGTGCTTCGATGTGTTCGGCAACAGCCAGCAGTCGGCCATACAGGTAATCTCTCGTGGTGCGGTCGGGTTCCAGCGCCATGTGATAATCCTCTCTTCCTTCTCGAATGGAATGTCCCCTGAACAGGGCACAGGCAATGCCCAGATATTTTTCCCACTCCGGCTGGTATCCATCCTTGTCTCGCTTGAAGGCGGTCCGATTGGCAACGTGACGGGTGGTCGATTCGACAAGATCCCGGGGAAAGGGACGACTTTCGAGGATGCAGGGCAGGAGCCGCTCGATGGTTGATTTGCCGATTTTGTCATCGGCGCGAGTCCCGTAGGCGGCAAAAACAATCTCCTTGGGAGCGGGCGCCCCGACAAACCGTTTCGCCTTTTCAAAGCGTTGATGCCAGGCGAAGGTGGTATGCCACGATTCGATCCGGTCCAGGAACTCGGATCCGGTCAACTCCTGGTAGTAGGTGATGGCCATGCGCCCGGGAGTTGCGGAGTCCAGGCCCATGGCCACAATGTTCGCTGCATTGCCCAAGGTGGCGCGATAGCCGGCAATTTTCCGGGAGAGTCGCCGGCCATAAGCCTGACCGGTTTCGGATTGATCCGCATCGGAGGTCACCGCATCCGACTCCAGACCGAGGAGTTCAAAGGAGTTGGCCAACGGATCCGGGATTTCCTCCCCCTTGATGGCCCAGGAAACAATAGCCTGATCCCCGTTGCGAAAGCCTTGTTTCTCGATCAGCGTCCGCAGGGCAATATGCGCTTTCTGGGAAACATCGTATCCGATACTGCAGGCCTGCATACCCTTGTCATCACTGAATCGACCCCTGAAGGTATACCCGGATTTATCATTGGCACTGATCAGTTTGGCCCCATCTTTCGGGCCACGCACTCTTTTGGGATGGTTCGAGGTGAGTGGGCTTTCCATCCCCGTTACCATGCAAAGGCCCTTTTCCGCATCGATGTTCGCGGAATAATTTTTCCATGATTCGAACAAAGAGAGATCTTCCCATACGTTGGTGCAGGGATTATTGGCTTCATGGACCTGCCAGCGGATGAAGGCATTCCCCTGATCCTTGAATTTTTCCTTGGTGCTTTTATCCTCCTCCACTTGAAGAAGTTGAAATATTTTGGGAGCTGCGCCACTTTCTTGCCACTGCCTCACCAGCTTTCCATCCTCTCCAATATGCAGAATCTTCTCCTGGACCAAATCATGGACCAGGCACCGGCGACGCACATATTGAAGAACGGCTTTTGCCTTGGGATGGCTGCATGATGAATCGCACCACGCAGAAAGCAATTCTTCATACAATTCAAAATAAACCGATTTTGAGCTTGTGTAATCGGGATAATCCGCAGCACAATATTGCACTTTGTCGCACAACGGATGTGCCGTTGGGGCACTGGTTCTTCCAGCGGAATTCTCCGTGACGGGAATCAAGGTCTCTTCTTTTTCCACGATCTTTGCGCCAACAAATTCTCCATCGATCGTGATGGAGAGTTCGATGTGAGCCTGTTTTTGGCTGTGACTGACGGGTGGCATGATTGCCTTGCAATTTTCGTAGGTTTCGTAAAGCCTGGCAATCCAACTCATGCCACCACCCCCAGATTCTCCTCTTCCCTGGTAACGCCGCAGACATTGGCTTTGCCGAATTTTTTGGCTGCCATCTTCCGGATGAACTTACGAACGCTACAGCTTTCCGGTCTTGGAAAGGTCACGTATCCGTCGCGCATGGTGGGAAACCACAGGCGGGCCTGGAGTTCCGGCAGGCCGGTTTCGTCGGGATAATCGAAACCATGGAACATCAAGCCGTAGGCCAACTCTCCCTGGCCATCGTAATACCCTTGCCCTGAACCATATTCACAGGGCTCCACATAGCCTTGGCAATCACGGGTACCCAGGAAGATATCCTGGCGACCACCCAAGGCGAGTACTCTCCGGGCAATATTGTAATGTTTGCCTTCAATGCGATCTTCCGCCAACTCCGCATGATGCGGATTCCATTCGAAATGGGCTTTTACCTGATACGCCACATCCTGCAAAAAGGTATAAATGGCCAGTGTATTACCCCCGCCCATCTTCAGCGGTTTGATCCCCTTGGTCTGGGTACGAATCGGTTTCAGAACGCGCACCCCGTCGATGATCCAGATAAAGGTCGGCTTCCAGTAGATCGACTTGGCAATACCCTTCAGGGCCTCGTAAGTGGGAAGATGGTAGGAACACTTCTCCCCGCCTATCCGGGTGATGGGATCGGTGAACAGGGCGTGCCGGGCGGTCACCTTGAATTCAATGCTGTTCCTGTCAGACACACAGCACCTCCATTTCTCCTTCCGGGGTTTCACAAAGACCAAACGCCTTATGATAGTATCGCGAATCACACAGATGGAAGATACCCGAATCCTTTTGCACTTCCCGAACGGCACGGCTCTGTTGCAAAGCGCGCAATTGATGCGGAAAAACATTGACCGAATAGTGCTGTGCCGCACGTAGCAGGTCATACTCCTGCTTCGGCAGACAGGCTGAGGCAAGAAGCCCGATCAGCTCCTTTCCCTCTGTTGCATAAGGCACGATCACACCTTCGGTGGGACTGTCGATGACCCGAAAATGGTCCGCTGCCGTGCGGAACGATTGACGCAATTCAATATCCGGGGCCTTCCTTTGGTCTCTTGTATAGTCTTTCACAACTTTTTTATTGACGGAAAGCCGATCCAGCAGCGTTTCATCCGATCCGTTTATCGGATAGGCCATCTCCTCACTGCGAGCGTAAAAGTAATATTGATAGTATCGCGCCATCGCTTTCGGACCGATGGGATTGTGATCAAACCACTCCGGATGCTCCGCATATTCCTTCAGAATCCGGCTGGCAATATCCTGCCCCAGTTCGATCTGCGTAAGATTGCCCAGATTCTCTTCGCTACTCGCCAGCTCCACCACATGAACCTGCCCCTTGCCGGAACGTCCGTGGCGGTTGCAACGTCCCGCCGCCTGGGCGATCGAATCCAGCCCGGCCAAGAAGCGAATCACGCTGCCGAAGTCCACATCCACCCCCGCCTCGATCAACTGGGTACTGATGCACAGGGTGAAGGTGTCCGGCTCTTGCAGGCGTTTCAGCAAATTGTCCAGTTTCTCCTTGCGGTGTGCCGGACACATGCCGGTACTGAGGTGAAAGACCCCCTCCTCCCCCCACTCCTGGCACCGTTGGTAAAGTTTTCGGGCGGAGGCCTTGGTATTCACCACCACCAGACAACTTCCCGTCCGTATGGCCTCGTCGTGAGCCAACCGGGCCACCTCCTCCAGCAACCACCCTCCCGCTCTGTGGGAATAACGGATTTCGGTGCGTTGCAGATCACGGAAGAGTTGCAGCGCATCCGGCATCAATTCCGCATTTTCCGCCAGGCGCAACGCCCCCTTGGTCCCGTCCACTGCGTGCAGCAAGGGTTGCGTCGCGGTGCAAAAAACCAGCGTGCTGCGGCACTGCTCCACCAGAAAATTGGCCGCTGTGTTGAACAGATGCACGCAGTTGACCGGAAGGGTTTGAATCTCGTCGAAAATGATCACCGCATTGGCCAACTGATGCATGCGTCGGGCTCCGCGCGTGCCCTTGCCGAACAGCGTCTCCAGAAACTGCACCATGGTGGTGAAGACGATCGGGGCATCCCAGTTGTCCCGAGCCATCACCTTTTGCGGCCACTTCTCCACAGCCGGGGTGAGGTTGGAATGATGTTCCAGCACCACACTTCCCAACGGAATCCCGTCGCTCTCCAGAATCTCCCTCACCCGACGTGCGTTCTGATCGATGATCGAGGTGTATGGAATAACATAGATAATGCGCTGCATGGCCTGTAGGTCCGCGTGATGCAACGCGAAGCGCAGGCTGGCCAGGGTCTTTCCGCCACCGGTCGGCACCGTCAAGGTGTAACTGCCCCTCTCTCGCGAGGCAGCCTGCAGGCAGCTTTGGGAAATTTTTTGCCGAATGGGATCAACCGTGTGGGTGACAGGCATGGAACCAAGATGGTGTTCCAACCGTTCACAGAGGATTTTCCAGGCCACATACTGGTTGTTGGGTCTCCAGTTGGCCTGTTCGGGATGTTCGAAATCGGCACTGTCGATGCGGTCCGCATCGATCAGGCAACTGAAGAGGAATCGTACCAGCAGCCCCATCTTCTGGTTGACCTCAACCAGACCGCTGCCCGGTCGATGCATCCCTTTCAACACCTCCAGCAGGGCCGTTCGCCAGGCCGACTCGGCCAGCAAGCCCCGGATGCGTTCCAGAACCTCCTGATCCGCTCGCTGCGTCGCCTCCTCCAGATGGCTGCGTATTTCCGCCACCTTCATGCGCTCGCCGAAGCGATCAACCACCGGCTCGCTCTCCCCGGTGGAGAGACAATCCATCAGCCCGGAGTGGTGAGAAGCCAGACACAAGGCCAGAATCTGGGCGAAAAGACGATCGGCTCTCCCCTTGTTGCCAATCTCCCGCCATACGAGCTGTGCCCCGGCCGTGGAATGGTCCGGCTTTTGGCCAGCGCCCTGGTTGGCGACGGGCGCGGGATCCGGGTCCGAGTCCGAATCCGGGTCGGCAATACCAAGAATGGTTCTGATGTAGAGCTGAAACGCCTTGCTGTACTTACCGAAATCATGCAGCAGGCCCAGCAGCTCTCCGACATCGGCCAATCCTATTTTTCGGGCCAGCTCTTGTGCAAGAACGGCTACGCCAAACAAATGAGCCTTAAGGAGTTGGGGATCCTGCTTATCGCGATAGCGGGCAACTATGCACTCGTTCATTTTCACTTATGCCAATGTCATAAAAATTTGGAGATGCTTCGTGAAAGTAACTGATTTGAATCTTTTCAAACTCTGCGTGAAAGTTATACAGACCCACGGCAGAAGATGGCAAGTATTTTTTAAAAAAAATTCAATTTAGGGTATATATCAAAACATTCTCTGTCAATTTTCCTCAAACTCTTTCGGTCAAACCACCCGGCCCGAAACCTGCCGCCTCGGAGCCTTCGCGGAAATCAACCTGTTTAAGTAACTATTCAGGATCCCGCGCAGCGCGATATGACGAAGTCAACGGCGAAAGGAAAAGTCCCAGGGGTGCCCCCTGGACCCCATGGGGTCGGAAGTCAACAGCAAACGGAAGAGTCCCAGGGCGCTGCCCTGGACCCGTTGGGGGGGGATAATCCCCCCAAACCCCCGTATATCTGAACAGATACAGAATAATTACGCATTCCAAAGTAGACGCGGTGTAATTAAAGTAAAACATAAAGAGTAGTTTTTGGGCCAATTCAAAACGGCGTCGCAATGGCGCAGATGGAGACAAGTGAAAGGATTACGGAAACGTCAAAGGATAGAACATTTTCTTTTCTTGATACTTAAAAGATAACATATTAAAAGTCAACGGATTTCAGGCGGTACAGGGCGTAGCGATAATCCCGCTCCCACCGCTCCTCCACCTTCTCGAAGGCGTTCTTCTCCAACAGATCGGCGCAAAACTGCCGATGCTGCCGATCCGCCACATTGCACCAGAAGTTGAAGTGAAAATAGACCCCACCCCGATGTCCGGGGGCCAACACCCGCTCCACATACTCCCGATCCGTCTGCAACAGATGCGCCTGCGCCGCATCCACCCCCCACACCTGAAACATGGTGGGATTGTGGGTCAACACCAGCGAACGCGGCGGTAACCGCTGCGCCATCTCCCGCGCCACGGCATGATCCGCCCGCGCCGCCCAGGCCTCATGCGTCTCGGCCCGAACCCCCGGCAGAAAGCAGAGATGCGCCACACCCAGCACCCCAACCAGCAACCCCGTCCCCGCCACTCCGGGAAAACGCCGCTCCACCTGCCGACACACCACCTCCCCACCCACCCCCGCCAATACCGCCCACGGCAAGGCCGAAACCAGGGCATACCGCACATCCGCCCCATAGGCGTAACTGC
>JADGAQ010000218.1 GCA_015231925.1 Magnetococcales bacterium | reverse complement strand
CGCTGCGCGGGATCCTGAATAGTTACAGAAAAATTACGCATTCCAAAGTGGACGCAGTATTGCCCCCTTTTACTTCAACAATTGCCCGATCACATCGGGCCGGTTGAACGACTGAAACAACCCCTCGTGGGTAAAGAATCGCGCTTCCCGGCCAATACCCTGATTCCGATGCCATCCCACCAGATTTTCCGCCCCAACCGAAAGGGTGAACAGCTTGTTGGGAGAGAACAATACCCAGCGCTGCCGGTCAATATGGGGATACAAGGCCATGATTTCGTGACCATTGGCGGCGTAGTACCAACGCAAGGTGCCATCTTCCAACGCAGTGATGAGATACCGCCCGTTGCCCGAAAACACCATACCCCAAACCGTGGCCGGAACAACCGTCGACCAGAGCAGGCGACCGTCAATCCCTACCAGGCGCAACCGCTGATTGGAACCCAGCGACACCATCTGCTCTCCGGGCATGATGGCCATGCTTTGGAACTCTTCGTCGGCTTCCAGTTTGATGGGATAGCCGTTGACCTGAATACCTTTGCCTTTGCTCAACCAGGTGAAGCGGATCTTTCCGGAAGCGATCAGCGGCGGCTGCATGGTTCCATCCGATGCGCCGGCCGGCTCCAGTCTCAGGGCAGCGACATCGAATCGGGCCGGAATCGCCCCCTGGGGACCATACGGGAATTGCACCCGCTTGCCATCCTCGGAAGCCAGCAGGTTGGAACCGACGCCCCGGAAGTTCACCGTGGCGGGTCCGACATGGAACACCTGGAATCCCTCCGCATTGATCAAACCGAAGGAAGGATCGGCGCCGGCATAGAGAACGCCGCCCCCACCCACCCCCAGAAGGTCGGTCAGGCTGGCCGCGCCACTTTGCAGATCGACGTAACGACTGGTTCCTGACGTATTGATCATGCCGCGATCCGCCCACTTGCGAATCTTGTCGTTTCCGGTCGTTCCCTGCTGTCCGCCGGCAAACAGGTACTGGCCGTCCGGTGACCAGGTCACCAGGGAAAGACGCCCCTGGATGCCACTGACATCCGGAGCGTAAAGGGTATTCAATCCGGGAACCGAGAGTACCTCCACCCGGGTCTGGTCCTCAAAACCGACCGCCAGGGATCCGCCATCCGGGGAAAAGGCCACCCCGGCGGGTTTGCCGGGAAAAAGCCGTTTGGCGTCGACAAGATGGAAGCTTGCATCGTAAAGCCGGACATAGCCGTCCTGGCTGGAACTGGCCGTCATGCCCTGAGAGGAGACATCCATCCCCACATTGGTGCCTGCATACTGCCGGTCGATACCCACCAGCGCCCCATCGGAAACCCGCAGAAAACGAATGCCGTTATTGCCCGCCAGACCCACCGCCAGATATTCGTCGCCGGGCAGGAAGGCCAGGTTGTTGATGGAGTCGGGCAACTCGCCGAGGGTCTTCTTCAGCACCCCGCTTTCGACCTCGAACAGATAGACCACGGTCTTCTTGCGCCACTCCCAGCCGGAATAGCCCCCAACCGCCACGTAGCGACCATCGTTGGAGACGCTGACCGCATAGAGTTCCCCCTCCTTGCCGCCACCGATGGGCGCACGCAAAATGCGCAACAGCTTTCCTTCCGGCAGGGACCAGATCCGCGCCGTGCGATCATCGGAAACAGTCACCAGAAAGCGTTGGCCGGGATCAATCGCCATGCGGCGGATCAAACTGGCGTGCATGCCCGTTTCAAGGCGAAAGATGAGCCCGAGGGGAGCGTTGCCCACCGCCTCTTCGGCAACGAGCGCCGCAGGGAACACGAGGAAAAGACCAAAGGCCACCGCCAACAACCCGGAAAGGAGAACCTTCCATGGCCCGAGGAGCCCGGCAAAAATAACGTGTACACCTTGCTTGTCTCTTGGCTCGTCCGCCGGGTTGGCAAAATGGTTACCTATCGACCTATGCGCCCATTTCGCCGCCTTGCGGATAAACCAAAATCCGGCACAATCCGTACAAGTTATTTCTGCCAGGCTCCTAACCGGAGACGGGTACAGCGCAACGATCTTATTATCGATTCGAGCCATCCACGCGATCCTGGCGAAACCGGGGTTTATCGACTGATCGAAAACGTTCCTGAATGCATCAGGACGGAGAGACTGGCCGTCAGGCTCATTCAGGAACCATTTCCGCCTGAAAAGCCGGGTCGAGCAGACCCAGCCGTTCCATGGTCAGGTAGATTTCACGACTGATCCAGGCATCCGTAGCGGCATAGGAGATCTGGTAAGGTTGCAATTTCGAGGTACTCCAGTTGGAGCATTGGGCTCTTTTGGAGATGCGAACGCCGAAGAATCCCGCCGCCAAGGTGCGCAACCCGCGATTTTTCAAACCCGCCTTGCGCGCCTCCTCCCCCAGATCGAGAAAGCCTCCCGGAGAAAAGGGCAACACCGCCTGAAGCTGGGCCACATCCTGTCCCAAGCCCACCCCGACCTTGAGAATGGCGGGATCGGAGAGCAGCTGCTGCAGGGGTTCCAACTGACGCAGACAGCCGATGCGGAAGAGGAAGACCGACTCCTCGCCCGCCAATTGCACCAAAGCAGGGTGGTGTTGTTGACCCTTTTTGAAGGTTGGTTTGGTCTCGGTATCGAAACCAAGCACCTTTTCCTGCCGGATGGCTGCAACGGAAGCGGCAACATGGTCGTCGTTGGCAACCAGATGGATCGGACCGGTCCATTTGACCACCGGCAACTCGTTGACCTCATCCTTGTCGAGTTTCCGCAGAAAATCTCCGTCGCTTAACGACAACATGATCTCGTTTCCCGAATGAAACTGGCCGTTCCGTCATTGAATGCCGGTAAGCAGACTCTCCTGCCACCAGAAAGAGCAACGGTACATGACCGTTTCGTTTCCGCAGACCGCTGGCAGAATGCCCCTTAACCCCGTTTCACGTCAACATAATCTTTACAGGCCGGAAACACTCGTTACACGTCCCGCCCCGTGACCGCTCCCTTGGTGGGGTACAGGTCGTTGACCGAACCCGAATCCTCCAGGTGTCTGCCCTCGATCAACATGCGGGTCAACTGCTCCGCCGGAACCGGCGCGGAAAAGAGAAATCCCTGCATTTCGTTGCAACGAAGGGCCTTCATGATGGAGAGCTGCTCCTTGGTTTCCAGGCCTTCGACGATCACCGTCTGATCCAGACTGTGGGCCATGGCCACAATAGCGGAGACGATGGCGGCATCTCCGGGATTCTTGCCGATGTTCAGTACGAAGGAGCGATCGATCTTCAGCGTCTTGAAGGGGAAGAGACGCAGTTGGCTCAGGGAGGAGTAGCCGGTGCCGAAGTCGTCGATGGAGAGCTTGATGCCCAGGGCGCTGATGCGGTTCAGGATGTCGATGGCCCGCTCGACATCGTCCATGATGGCGCTTTCGGTGATCTCCAGATCCAGCAATTGGGGGTCGATGCCGGTCTCCCGCACCAGATCCTCCACCTTTTTGGCCAGATCCTGACGTTTGAACTGGATGGCGGACAGATTGACCCCGATGCGAATGGGCGGAATGCCCAGGGCTTTCCAGGAAGCCAACTGTTCACAGGCGGTGCGCAGCACCCAATCCCCCATGGGTACGATCAGCCCGGTCTCCTCGGCGACGGGAATGAAGTCTCCCGGAGAGATCAGACCGCGCTCGGGATGCAGCCATCGCACCAGGGCTTCCGCGCCGATGACCCGTCCCGTTTCCAGCTCCACCTGGGGCTGATAATAGAGACGCAACTGCCCACCGTGAATGGCTTCCCGCAGGCTGTTTTCCAGGGCGAAGCGCTTTTTGGCGGTTTCGGTCATCTCCGAGGAGAAGAACTGGTAGCTGTTGCGCCCTTTGCGCCGGGCATGGGAGAGGGCGGTTTCGGCATTCTTGATCAGGTCGGCGCTGTGGGTGCCATCCTGAGGAAAGAGGGTGATGCCCATGGCGGCGCTGACTTCGACCGTCTGGTTGCCGACCACCACCGGGTCCGAAAGAAACTCGTAGACCTTGCGCGCCACGATGCTGGCATTGCGCACCGCCCCGGCTTCGGCGCTGATGTCGGAGAGCAGCAGGGCGAACTCGTCGGCCCCGATGCGCCCCACGCTGTCACTGGTGCGCAGGCATTTGGCCAGACGCTGCCCGATCTCGATCAGAATCTGGTCGCCCCGGTCGTAACCGAGGGAGTCGTTGATCACCTTGAATCGGTCCAGGTCCAGATGCATCAGCCCGACGGATTTGTTATGACGCTTGGCCTGGGTAATGGCCTGGGCGAGACGGTCTTCAAAGAGAAGACGGCCCGGCAAACCGGTCAAGGGATCCGTCGGCGTACTCTGCGGCGCGAGCCCTCCGGACTGGGCCAGGCGCGACGGAGCCGGCAAGGTCATCTGCACGATGAACTGCTGCCCGGACTCCGTCTGGGAACATAACCCGTTGATCTGCACATAAATCGAGCCGGGATCGCCGCCCTTCCTGGTAAAACGCACTTCGCCCTGCCAGTTGCCGTCATGCCAAACCTGCTCGGCCACACCGTCCAGCAGAAGCCGGTCCTCCGCCTGGGGGAACAACCGCAGGATATGCCGGCCTTCCAGTTCCGCCATCTGGTAACCGGTCAAACGGGTCACCACGGGGTTGACCCGACGGATAAGGCCTCGGGCGTCCACCAACACGACACCCTGCAGGCCATTACCCATGAGGATTTCGAGCAACTCCTCTTGGGGAGTCACCTGACCTTTAGTCTTCCTGTTTGCCGATCTCTGGATCAGTGTCATATTAAGGATTCATGCGTCCGTATAGCAAGAAGATCATCCAGCCAACATGGATCTCGGCCATCCCCATGGCCGACGGTGCAGTATAGAACGTCTCCCTCCGCATGAAAAGCCAAACCGAATCCCTTTGCCCACTTCTTCACGTTTGTTTCCACAAGGATCCTGTCTGTTCATTTTGCGGGAAATCACGAAGACGGGAGCGGGTATCCCGGATGTGCCCGCCTCGCCCGAGGCAGGACCAGGCAAGTGAAAAAAAAACACATGAATCGTAAAATGGCTCAGGAGGGCGACAAGCGTTTGGAAAAATCCACAAGACCCCGCATGGTGCCGAGGAAGAGCTTCCACAGAAACCGGGGTTGCAGGGATTTCAGAAAGATCTCCCGGTAGGTGGCGCTTCCGGTGAAGGTATCCCACAGCACGCGACTCATCACCCGCTGCTCCATGGGCCGGGACAGCTCCCCCCGCACCATGTTGACCATACCGCGCCGCAGGAAGCGCCAGTGCTGGTACAGGGCGGTAATGCGGAAGATCAGGTTGCCGATGTGGTTGTCCCGGGCGATGCGGTGGCAGACGGGCCAGTAGTGTTCCTGGAAGGCCTCGGTGGAGATGCCCAGGAAAATGGCGGTCACGGCGCACGATTTGGCCGTGACGTAAGCCGCGCCGATGCCATCCTTGTACAGACGGGAGATGGCGCTGTCCCCCACCAGCACCACCCGGTCGCCGTAAGGATTGACGGCCGGTCCCAGATTGAGGCGGGGCGTGCAGTGGCAGGCCTCCCCCAGGCAACAGGGACCGCTGACCGGTTTGTGTTCGAAGCCGACGGGGAAACAGCTTTTGACCTCGGGGCTGTCCATGAAGCGTTGCACCATCACTTTGTCGATATCCTTGCCCAACAGGCAGACGGTGACATACTCCACTTTGGGAATCAGGGCGGCGAATTTCAGATTGGGGATATCGAGAAGAAAGATGTGCATGGCGCTGCCCAGATGGCGTTGGGCCACGTCCAAACCCAGATGGATCTCCGAGAGATAGCCGCGATTGACCAGCGGTGGCTTGAAACGGATGCCCAGGTTTTCGAAGGATTGCAGCGTCGCCGAGTTGACCCCCACCGCGCCGATGATCAGGTCGTAGGTCCGGGACAATTTGCCTCGGGTATGTACGCAGGGCAGTCCTTCATCCCAGGAGAGGTCCATAACCCGGTCGTGGATGACCTGCACGCCCTTCTCCCGGGCCAGATCCAGCAGAAAGCCGTCGAAGCTGGCCCATCGGTTGCCCGCGTCCATGGGTTCCATGGGACCGCTGCCCCGATAGACCGTGGCGATGCGCAGGTCATCCGCCGGGGTGGGAATGGCCACCGGCTCCAGATTCGAGGTATGCAGGACATAGGACTCGATGCCGCGCTGCACCACCAGGGGAGGCAGGTTGATGCCCTCGGCGGCCAGGGTTTGCACCAGCGACTCCGACACCACGCCGGCGCACATGTTGCACCCGGCGGGGCCGTAGCGACTGAAATCCCGGGCTTCGTAGATATCCACCTGCAGCTCAAGGCCCACTCGACCGGCCAGCTCCATCAGGAAAAAACCGGCCATGGAGCCCGCTGGTCCGCCGCCGACAATGCCCACCCTGGATCCGTTTTTCAGTTTCACCCTGATTCAACTCCACCGCGACAGGCGAATGATTCCGTTTCTAAACCGCGCCCATCCTGAAGATGCTGGGCTTTTCAGTCATACGGGGGTCCGGGGGGGATTATCCCCCCCGGCGGGGTTCGGGG
>JADGAQ010000217.1 GCA_015231925.1 Magnetococcales bacterium | reverse complement strand
AAGTCAAACTTCTACTGTCACCCCGGCAGAGCCGGGGGTTTACCTTTATTAATTAGACTCTATCGAACAATTTTTCCACATTTTTACAATGGGTTAAATCACCACAAGGCCTTCCCGAGCCACATTGCGGCAAAAGGGCAAACCATCGTGCAATGCCGTTTCGAACCAGTTCTCCTCGAAGACTTTCAGAGAGATGATGGGTTGGAAATCGAGATCCCACATCAAGGCGTAAGCGGCATCATCCAGACGTTGTTCCAGATCGGTGGTCAGTTCGTCGACCAGGGCCACCACATCCAGATCGGATTCGGGGGTGGCTTGCTCCCGGACGCGGGATCCAAAAACGATCAGGCGACGCAAGGCCCGAGGCGCTGCCCGGTCCAGGCGGATTTTGAGTTCCGTGGCGACGTGATGGTCTTCGGGAGTCACCGGAAAGCCTTTCACAGGGGGACGATTCGAAGGTCTTGAAAAATGTTACCATCCTCCCGGCTTGAAAGCCACCGGAGCGGTTTGCTGGGGTGTCGGAAGGGGAAGTTCCGTCAATCCGGATTTGCCAGGTGACCAGTTCACACCATTCAAATAGATCATCATAATTATATCTTGTAAGCAGAATAAAGCAATAAAAAATGATATATCTTTTACCAGCCATATTTTTATATATGACTACAAGCAGAGAATCATCCGTAGGGCGATATTCATCTCGCAGGAGAGATCAAACGCCGGTGAATAGCCGATCCAGGGCGGCAATGACTTCTTCACGCAATTGGTGGAAGGAACCGATTTTCACGCCCAGATTATGGCCAGGAACGGCAGCCAATTCCGAAGTCGAAAGAAAATAGAGTCCAGTCGGCAGTTCCACCAAGGGCTGAAGGGTTTTGATCGGATTTTGACCCGTTTTGAGCTTGTAGAGAGGAATCACTACCCGTGATTCCATATCGCATAATAAATCGCTTTGAATATCCAGTAGATATTCAACGGCACTACCTGGCTTGTTATATTTATAGAGATCGAACTGGGCCATCAGAATAATCTTGCAGTGTCTCCAAACAATCCTTCTGCTCTAATACGATTATTATATTCCATAATAGCCTCTTTATTCTCTTCTTTCCAGGCATTGCCCGGTTGTTCAACCTGCTTCCCGGTACGACGCGCTTCCAGGGTTCGGGAAAGATTGCTGCCGAGAGATTCCGCCTGAGCGGACACGTCGGTATCGTCGTTCCACCCTGAAGAGTGACGGGGGGAAGGGGGCGCTTCCGGGGATTTGTCAGGCAATACGGTAATGATGAGGCGCGCTTCCCCGACGCTGGGTGGGGTGTCCAGCCAGCGAATGGTGCCGTGATCGAAAACCGCTTCGTAACTCTTCAACATGACCATTTCCCGTCTGGTTTGGGGCGCCCTTATCCGAAAGAGCCGCCTGCCGGGCCATTCTCCCGTAGCAGAAAGCGGTATCCTCTGTTCGATCAGTATGTTGTAACATCTCCGGGGCGTCAAGCCGCATGCGGTTCGACGTGTAGGAATTCGTTGGACCCCGCATCGATGAGCGGGATAGAATGGACGACGGGGGTGCATTCCGCCAGGAGGTATGAAAAATGGAGATTACTCATGTCACAGTGAGGTTGAGCAATCTGGCGGCGGATGGTTTGCCTTACGAAGCCGATTTTTTGGTGGATACGGGAGCCATCGATTGTCTGGTTCCGGCCTCGCGGCTGCGGGAGGCGGGTGTTCGTGAAGAAGGCCGTGCGGTATACGAGTTGGCCAATGGCAACGTGGTGGAGTATACCTTCGGTTTTGCGAGGATCGGTTTCATGGGCGCGGAGACGGTGGGGCAGGTGGTCTTTGGTCCGGAGGGGTGCGAGCCCATTTTGGGGGTGGTGGCGCTGGAAAATACCGGAATCGGCATCGATCCCGCCACCCGGACCTTGGAACGCCTGCCTGCCAAGCCGATAAAGTAGCTGATCATTAAAACATAGAATGACGCCCAAATCAGGCTCGTAAAGCTGGATGATGAGCCAGCGGACCGAATTAAAAAGACTTATAGCTATTTAGACGGACGCATTCATTCTCCGAACGATTGTGCTTATTCCACAACTTAATGACTTACACCGCTTCAGGATCAATGAAAATATTGTATTCTCGTTATAACAACAGAAACGAAATGACCGCTAAAATGACCCCGGCCCGTGATGCAATCTATCTGAATATCGTCCTTGAGCCGATCCGGGTTTGTGCCGGTTACAAACCGAAGTTTGGCCAAGGTCGTGGCGGCGGGCTCGATCTGAATGAGTTTCGCACGCTCTATCAGTCGGATCCGTTTTACTCCTGGTTCGGTCTCGACAATCCGCTCCTGTACGCGGCTCACAAGGCCGCAGGGGGCATGACGAGCGTTTATCGCCAGATTGGTATCGGTTGCGAAAAACTGTTCCGGCAAATTTTGAGTGATCAGTTCGGGCTGTCGCCTGAGGCCGCCAACTGGTCTTACACGGTCCCGGTCTCCGGGGGCAAAACCCGCACTCTTCATCTGGATGGGCGGGTGATATTGCAGGAGGTCCACGACCGGGCCGCACGCGACCGATTGCACTTGTGGATGGAACAGGCTGCCGCAGCCGCCGGGGTTTCGCCCGCGATTGTCGCCACGTTGAGCGGAACGGTTTTCGAAGTGCGCCAGGGTTACAAGAGCAAGGATTCCAAACGCCAGAACGCCGATATTGCCAATGCGGCCACGGCCTATACCAGTACCTACCTGCCTTGCGCGGTGATCCTCTCGTCCCAGATCGACAACGATATCTTGTTGCGATACCGTTCCGAACGTTGGTCCATCCTGACGGGTCGCGTGGGTCTGAACGACCCGTTGCAATCCACTTACGACTTCCTGTCACAGGTCGTCGGTTACGACCTCATGGCCTTTTTTCAACGCAACAGCGCCACGCTGCATACCGAGATCGACGCCGTGTTGCGAGCGCTGCTTGCTCCGGAGACCACATGATTCCCACCATTGCTTCACCCTTGATCCAGCGGGCGGACTATACCCATCGATACAACGGCAGGATGGGTCGCCATGGCTGGCTGCGGCTCACTCCGGCCTATTCGGTGAAGGTTGTCGAGGAGCTGTTGTCCGCCTGTCCGGAGGAGTCGCTTCGTCTTCTTGACCCCTTCTGCGGCACGGCGACAACGGCATTGTGCGCCGCCTCCGCGGGGCACCCGGTAACCACGGTCGACATCAATCCGTTTCTGGTATGGTTGGCCAACACCAAAACCGCCCACTACAGCGCCACGTCCATTCAGTCCGCTCGTCAGGCGGGTCGCGAGGCCCTTGTTCTGGTGAAGCAACAAAGCTGCAAACCCATGGCGGAACCACCCATCCACAATATTTCCCGCTGGTGGAGCGAGTCGGGCCGGGCCTTTCTCTGCCGTCTTCGGCCCGCCATCGAGGAGGTCACGGCTCAAAATTCCCCGGAACGATCCCTGTTGCTGGTTGCTTTTTGTCGCACGCTGATCTCTTTGTCGAATGCCGCTTTCAACCATCAGTCCATGTCTTTCCGCGATGAGGCCCCGACGTCGGAGGAGAGATCGCCGGATCTGTCGCAACGTTTTGAAAACGATGTGTCCCATGTTCTTCACGGTACGATGCCCGATCCGGTTGGCCAAGCCCGCATCATTCAGGGCGATGCCCGTATCCTGGACCACCTGAATGAACGGTTCGACCGGGTCATAACCTCTCCGCCTTATGCCAACCGCATGTCCTACATCCGAGAACTGCGACCTTATATGTACTGGCTCGGTTATCTGCAAAACGGGCGGGACGCAGGGGAACTCGACTGGCAGGCCATCGGCGGCACCTGGGGTATCGCCACGAGCCGTCTGGCCGATTGGCGGCCCGACGGGAACATCCCGATGCCCGCCTGGCTGTCCCCCGTTCTGGGGGACATTGCCCATGCCGACAATGCCAATGGTCGCCTGCTGGCCAACTACATCGCCAAATATGCCCAGGATATGTGGCTCCACTTTGCCAGCCTGTCACGTGTCATGGCAGCCAACGGTCAGGCCCACTATATCGTCGGCAACTCCACATTCTACGGCCACCTGCTGCCTACCGAACGTCTCTACGCGGATATGCTCTCCGAGCTGGGATTTTGTGATGTTGCCGTTAAGCCGATCCGAAAGCGCAACTCCAAAAAGGAGTTGGTGGAGTACGACGTGTCGTGCCGTAAACCGGGCGTCATTTAACCGGAGTCTGCGCCCAGGTTTCGACGCCACGAATTCCATCTGCCGCAGTATTGGGCCGGGTGACTTCCCCATAACCCGTCCCCCACCTTGGCAACCCTCTTGCAAGGATTTTCCGGTTGAGAAATCACCGGTTGAGTGATCTCCGGACCCATTCTTGCGGCAAGCGGGGTTGTTCCATGATTCCACTGGCGGTTCCCAACCTGGGCGGACGGGAGGGCGAGTACCTTCAGGAGTGTGTTCGCTCGACCTTCGTCTCTTCCGTGGGCCCTTTCGTGACCCGGTTCGAAGCCGATGTGGCGCGTGAGGCCGGGAGTGCGGGCAGCGTGGCCACCTCGGCGGGCACCACCGCGCTGCATGCCGCCTTGACCAGCGTCGGCGTGGGGGCGGGGGATCTGGTGATTCTGCCTTCCTACACCTTTATCGCTTCCGCCAACGCCATTGCCCATTGCGGGGCGCTGCCCTGGCTTTTCGACGTGGAGGCGGCGAGCTGGACCCTCGATGCGGAGCAGGTGGCCGTCGCCTTGGCCCTTGATACGGTGCGTGAGGGAGCGGTTCTGCGGCATGTCGGCTCCGGGCGGCGGGTGGCGGCCCTGATGCCCGTCTACACCCTGGGCACCCCGGCCCGCATGGATCGCCTCACGGAGCTGGCCCGGCAATACGGTCTGCCGGTCGTGGCCGATGCCGCCGCAGCCCTGGGAGCCCGTTTTCAGGGCAAAAGCCTTGGTGAACTGGGTGCCGATCTCACCGCCTTCTCCTTCAACGGCAACAAGACCGTAACCTGCGGCGGGGGAGGGGCCATTTGCGGCGATACGGGCGAGTATCTGCGTCTGGCGCGGCATCTGACCACCACGGCGCGTCATGGCGAGGAGTACGATCACGATCGCGTCGGTTTCAACTACCGCATGACCAACCTGCAAGCCGCCGTCGGCTGCGCCCAATTGGAGCAGTTGCCGGGTTTCCTCGCCGCCAAACGGGCCATTCGCGCCCGTTACGATGCGGAGTTGGCCGATCTGCCCTTTCTGAAGCCGTTTCCCCAGCCGGAGTGGGCCGAAAGCGCCTGCTGGTTTTCCGGCACGGTGATCGACGGGGCCCATCGCCAGGGCATGGCCCGGTTGCGCGCCCGCTTGAAAGAAGAGGGCATCGAGGCGCGTTCCTTCTGGAAGCCGATGCATTTGCAAACGCCCTATGCCGCCGCACCCCGTGTTGCAACCCCGGTGGCCGATGCCTTGTGGGAGCGGGTCTTGACCCTGCCCTGCTCCACCCAGTTGACTTCTGACGAGCAGGGGCAGGTCATCGCCACCTTGCGTCGCCTCGTTTCGGAAGAGGGAGTGGAGCAATGGAGCCGTTGAGCCGGGGAGTGTTCATCATTGCCGAAGCCGGTGTCAACCACAACGGCGACCTCGATCTGGCCCGCCGGCTGGTGGTGGCGGCCAAAAAGGCCGGGGCCGATGCGGTCAAATTCCAGACTTTCAAGGCGGCGGCTCTGGTGACCCGAGACGCCGCCAAGGCCCGTTATCAGGAGGCCACCACCGAGGCGGCGGAATCCCAGAAGGCCATGTTGCAGCGGCTGGAGCTTTCCGAAGCGGATCATGTCGCGCTGCTGGCCTGTTGTCGGCAGGAGGGCATCCGTTTTCTCTCCTCGGCCTTCGATTTGGAGAGTCTGGCCTTGTTGCAACGCCTGGGGCTCGATCCCCTGAAGCTGCCTTCGGGCGAGTTGACCAATCTGCCTTATCTGCGTCGGGTGGGGGCCATGGGGCGGCGTTTGATCGTCTCCACGGGCATGGCTTCCCTTGGCGAGGTTGAGGCGGCTCTTGACGTGTTGGAAAAGGCTGGTACCTCGCGCGACAAGATCACTCTGCTGCACTGCACCACCAGTTATCCCACGCCGCCGGAGTCGGTGAATCTTCAGGCCATGGCCACGTTGGCGGCGGCTTTCGGCACGGCGGTGGGTTATTCGGATCATACCGAGGGCATTGCGGTTTCGATTGCGGCGGTGGCTTTGGGGGCTGTGGTCATCGAAAAGCATTTCACGCTGGATCGCACCTTGCCGGGGCCGGATCATCAGGCTTCCATCGAGCCCGAGGAGCTGGCGGCGTTGGTGCGGGGCATTCGCATGGTGGAGCGGGCGCGGGGGGATGGTATCAAGCGGCCGGCGGCGGCGGAAGTGGACAATACCCCGGTGGCTCGCAAGAGCATTGTGGCGGCGCGGGGGATTCGCTGTGGCGAGGTGTTGAGTGACGAAAACCTGACGGTCAAGAGGCCGGGAACGGGGATCAGTCCCATGTGTTGGGATCAGGTGTGTGGGCGGGTGGCGGGGCGGGATTACCGGGAGGATGAATTTATTCA
>JADGAQ010000216.1 GCA_015231925.1 Magnetococcales bacterium | reverse complement strand
CGGGGGGGATTATCCCCCCCGACGGGTCCAGGGCAGCGCCCTGGGACTTTTTCTTTCGCTGTTGATTCGCCGACCCCATGGGGTCCAGGGGGCACCCCTGGGACTTTTCCTTTCGCTATTGATACGGCCTATGCAGGGTCCTCAATAGTAACAAATTTATCCTGTCAGGAGGTGAGTATGCCATGAGCTACGGAATCCGCTTGAAAGTCTGGGGTGAATATGCCTGTTGGACTCGTCCGGAGATGAAGGCCGAACGAGTCTCCTACGATGTGATGACCCCCTCGGGAGCGCGGGGCATTCTGGAGGCCATCTACTGGAAACCGCAAATGCGCTGGGTGATAGACCGCATCCACGTCCTGGAACCCATCCGCTTCGCCAACATCCGGCGCAACGAGGTGGATCCGCTCAAGGTCTCCGTCACGGCCAAGGCGATGCAAGGTCAGGGGGAGACCCCGTGCCTTTACGCTGAAGAGAACCGGCAACAACGGGCCACTCTGCTGTTGACCAACGTCTGTTACGGCATCGAGGCCCATATCGAGGTGCTGGACGACACGGAACGCGGCGGCGCCACCCTGACGGACCCGGTGGCCAAACACCTGGATCAGTTCAACCGCCGCCTGAAAGACGGCGCCTGTTTCCATCGCCCCTACATGGGCTGCCGGGAGTTCCCCGCCTATTTCGCCCCGGTGGGGGAGGAGGGGTTCCCGGCGACTCCGGCTGAATTGGCCACGGAGCGGGACCTGGGCTTCATGCTCTACGATATGGAACACGCCGGATTTCCGGGGCCAACCCCGCGCCCCCATACCTGCACCGAGCGCTGCCAGGCGCGATTTTTCCGCGCCCGCATGGTCAACGGGGTGGTGGATGTTGCCGCCTGCCTGCAAAAGACGCGGGAGGCGTTCGGGCAATGATCCTGCAAGCCCTCCACGACCTCTACGACCGTCTGGCGATGGATCCGGACTACGGCCTTGCCGAACCGGGTTACAGCGTTCAGAACGTCTCTTTTGCGGTGGTGTTGACTCCGGAAGGCCAACTGCATGGCTTTTCGGACGAACAGGTCGACCATCTCATCCCCGGACCGAAGGGTAAAAGCAAAACCCTGCAGAAACCCAGACAGTTGCGGCTGCCGGGTCAGGCCAAGCCCACCGGACAAGGCATCAATCCTTGTTTTTTATGGGATAATGCCAAATACATGCTGGGCTTCGATCCCAAAGACGAAAAACCGGAACGGACCAAACTCTCTTTCCAGGAGTTCCGGAAGAAGCACCTCGAACTGGAAAAAGAGATCGCCGATCCGGCCTATTCGGCGGTTTGCCGTTTCCTGGAGCGCTGGTCCCCCGAAGAAGCGGCAACGCATGACTCCTTGGCCAAATTGGGCAGTGGTTTCGGCGTCTTCAAAATCCAGGGAGAATCCGGGTACGTCCATGAACAGGCCCCTATTCGCCAATGGTGGCAAGGCAAACAGCAGCTTGCCAGGGAGAGCGCGACCTTGCGGGGGCGGTGCCTGATCAGCGGTCAGGAGGATCTTCCCCTGGCGCGGGTTCATGAACCCAAGATCAAGGGAGTTCGCAACGCCCAATCCACCGGTGCTTTGCTGGTATCGTACAATTGTGATGCCTTTACCTCCTATGGCAAAGAGCAAAGTTACAATGGCCCGGTCTCCGAAGCGGCAACTTTTCGTTATTGCACTGTCCTCAACGTTCTCCTGAACGGAGCGATGCGAAACAAACATCGCATTCCCCTGGCGGACGATACCGTACTTTTCTGGACCGGGAAGAAGACAGCCGCCGAAGAGGGCATCGCCTTCCTGTTCTCAGGTGGAGAGGAGGAGGAAAAGGATCCGGAATCGGTCCAGGACATCGCCAGGCTGACCGATGTGCAGATATTTTTTCAAGCCTTGCGACAGGGCAGTCACGCCCTGGGGGAGGATGGCAAAACCCCGTTATACGTCTTGGGGCTCTCTCCCAATGCGGGACGCATCTCCGTGCGCTTTTGGCATCAGGATACCTTGGGTGCCTTCGTGGACCGCTTGCGGGAACACTTCGAAGATTTGGAGATCGTTGGCCCGCCGCAAGCGAGGGAATTCCCGCCGGCCTGGATGCTGCTGAAAGAAACGGCCCGGGACGGCAAGGACGTGGCTCCGCTTTTGGGCGGGGCGCTGATGCGGGCC
The DNA here is from genome assembly GCA_015231925.1 of Magnetococcales bacterium. Taxonomy (NCBI): domain Bacteria; kingdom Pseudomonadati; phylum Pseudomonadota; class Magnetococcia; order Magnetococcales; species Magnetococcales bacterium. The sequence continues at coordinate 4,416 of JADGAQ010000216.1, read as the reverse complement.
ATATTGAACGGCACCGCCTATCCCGATGCCCTGGCCGCCGCCATCATCCGCCGCATTCGGGCGGACCGCGACGACAAACAACACCCCAACCGGCAGATCAACACCCTCCGCGCCGCCATTCTGAAGGCGTGGCTGAACCGTTCACCCCGTTTCGAAGGAGAACTTACCGTGAGTCTGGATTCCACCCGATCCGACCCGGCCTATCGCCTGGGTCGCCTGTTCGCCGCCTTGGAAAAAACCCAGGAAGATGCCCTGCCGGGACTCAACGCCACCATCCGGGATCGCTACTACGGCGCGGTTTCGGCCACTCCGGGCGCGGTGTTCCCCCGTCTGCTGCGCACCTATCAGCACCATCTGAGCAAACTCAACATCGGTGCCAAGGTGATGCGGGAAAAAGTGGTCCAGGAGATCATGAGTGGCATCGAGGATATCCCCTCCACCCTTCCCCTGGAAGAACAAGGGCTTTTTGCCATCGGCTACTACCATCAGCGACAGGATTTCTTCACCCGCAAGGATGAGGAGAAATCCGCCACCGCTTCGAACAACCCCTGAAGACCGTTTACCAGAGGATCACTCCATGAATCAGCGATATGACTTTGTTTACCTCTTCGACGTGAAAGACGGCAATCCCAACGGCGATCCCGATGCCGGCAACCTGCCTCGGGTCGATGCCGAAACCGGCCATGGCTTGATTACCGACGTCTGCCTGAAACGCAAAATCCGCAACTATGTGCAACTATACCGCGCCGATTCCCAGACGAAGGACGTGACCGATGTTCAGGGTTACGACATCTATGTCCGGGAAAAGGCGGTACTCAACCTGCAGCATGAGCGGGCGTTCAAGGCGTTGGGCATTCCCCTGGATGGCAAGGAGGGCAAACGCAAGGGGGGTGGGGATGAGACGGAAAAAGCCCGCAAATGGATGTGCAACAACTTTTTCGATGTGCGCGCTTTTGGGGCGGTCATGACCACCGGCGTCAACTGTGGCCAGGTGCGGGGACCGGTTCAATTCACCTTCGGGCGCAGTTGTGACCCGGTTATTGCCGCCGAACACAGCATTACCCGCATGGCGGTGACCACGGTGGAAGAGGCCGCCAAACAGGAGGGGGACAACCGCACCATGGGGCGCAAGTTCACCATTCCCTACGGTCTCTACCGCACCCACGGCTTCATCAGCGCCCCGTTTGCCCAACAGACCGGTTTTTCCGATGCCGATCTGGAACTGCTTTGGCAGGCCCTGGAAAACATGTTCGAACACGATCGTTCCGCCAGTCGGGGCGAGATGTCCGCACGGGGTCTGCTGCTGTTCCGCCACGACAGCGCTCTGGGCGAGGCCCCGGCCCATGCCCTCTTTGATCGGGTCAAGGTGCAGCTGCTGAATCCGAAACAGCCGCCCCGGAACTTTTCCGATTATGCGGTACTCTTCGATGGCCAGTTTTTGGAACAGACCTTGGGCATCGGCAACGAAAAAGAGGTCGCCAAGGGCGTCACCCTGGTGCGTCGCTTGTAGTTTCTCCCGTAGGGCATGGACGGAAGGGATACCCCCTTCCGTCCGGAGAAGCGGAATGGAAGAGGATATTCGCTACGCGCCCTTGTCGGCGCTGCAGCATCTTGTCTATTGCGAGCGGCAATGCGCCCTGATCCATCTGGAACGGGTTTGGCTGGACAACCGGCTCACCGCCGAAGGCAACGTGTTGCACGAAAAAACCCATCAGGAAGGCGTCGAAAGTCGACCGGGCATCGGTATCGCGCGTGGGCTGCAGGTGGTTTCCCAAACCTGCAGGCTGATGGGGCAGTGCGATGTCGTGGAGTTTCACGGCAGGCGGGGCAGGGGAGGCGGGGCTCCTCGCTGGGAATCGGTGCAACCCGTGGAGTACAAACGGGGCCGCCCCAAATCCCATGAAGCGGATCGGGTGCAACTGTGTGCCCAGGCCCTGTGTCTGGAAGAGATGTTGGCCATGCCGGTTACGGCAGGTGCCCTGTTTTACGGGGAACCCCGTCGCCGCACGCCGGTTGCCTTCACCCCGGAGTTGCGAGCCACCACCCTCGCCGCCGTGGACCGGCTGCATCGTCTGCTCGATGGGGAAATCACTCCTCCCGCGGTCTATCGGGCCGCGCTGTGCCGGGGGTGTTCACTGCTGGATGTCTGCCTGCCCCGACGTCGGGAGACCCCGGGGCGGGTCTCCATCTGGTTCGGCGAGACCTTGCAACACCTGCTGGAGGAGGGGTGAGCCGTGCAACAGTATCTCAACACCCTGTTCGTAACCCTGGAAGGGGCTTGGTTGCGCAAACAGGGCGAAGCCGTCGAAGTGCGGGTGGAAGGTGATACCCGGCTTCGAGTGCCGTTGCACAATCTGGACGGCATCGTCTGCCTGGGTTGGGATATCGGCGCCTCCGCCCAGTTGATGGCCGCATGCGCCGAAGGGGGCATCACCCTGTCGTTTTGTACCCCCCATGGCCATTTTCTGGCTGCCGCTACCGGATTCGCCCAGGGTAACGTCCTGTTGCGACGGGAACAATACCGTCGGGCGGATCGGGAAGCCGCTTCTTTGGCCATCGCCGGCAACTGCGTGGCCGCCAAAATCGCCAATGCCCGCACCTCGTTGCAACGTGCCCGGCGGGACCGTCCCGAAGCGGCGGGGGATGCGCCTTTGGCTGATGCGGTGGAACAGTTGGGCAACGCTCTGCGAGGCGTAACCCGAGCCCGGGATGCGGACACCTTGCGAGGGGAGGAGGGTAACGCCGCCCACCAGTATTTCAGCGTGTTCAACCACCTGTTATCGGGAGGCGACCCCGAAATCACCTTCTCCGGTCGCAACCGCCGTCCTCCCCTGGATCCGGTCAACGCCCTGCTCTCCTTTCTGTACGCCCTGTTGGGCCACGATTGCCGCTCGGCTCTGGAAGCGGCGGGATTGGATGCCGCCGTGGGCTTCTTCCACCGGGATCGCCCTGGCCGCCCATCCCTGGCCCTCGACCTGATGGAAGAATTCCGCCCCGTTCTGGCGGATCGACTGGCCTTGAGCCTGATCAATCGCAAACAAGTGACCTCCGCCGATTTTGAAAAACGGGAGAACGGCGCGGTTTTGCTGCGGGAAGAATCCCGCAAGAAGATCCTGGTGGCGTGGCAGGAACGCAAAAAAGAAGAGCTGACCCACCCCTTTTTGGGCGAAAAAATGACCTACGGATTACTGCCCCACATCCAGGCCCGACTGCTGGCCCGTCATCTGCGCGGCGATCTCGACGCCTATCCAGCCTTTTTGTGGCGCTGAAAGGGAGGGGATGTACATCTTGGTAGCCTATGACGTATCGACCACGGAACGCGCCGGACAACGCCGCCTTCGGCGCGTCGCCAAAATCTGCCTGGATTACGGCCAAAGGGTGCAAAACTCGGTGTTCGAATGCAAAGTGGATCCCGCCCAGTTGACGATTCTTAAAAAATCGCTGCTGACCATCATCGATCCGGCTCAAGACAGTTTACGGTTTTACAATCTGGGCGCCGAATGGCACAATCGCGTGGAACATTACGGTGCCAAACAGACCTACGACATCGAAGGCCCCTTGATAGTCTGAAAGGCAAGGCAACAGCCGGATATCCCCATCGCGAACCCCAAGCGCACGACATCCGCCGCCAACTTGCCAATAAGGCAAAACAGTCCAATAACAATATGTTTGTACACAATCGAAATCCGTCTGGCTCTGAAAAAAAGGAGGTTCGCGCCAGAGGCGAAAAAAGATGTGGTGGGCCAACTCGTTGCCCGCCGACAGTCGCCCCCCACGCGGGGGCGCGGATTGAAACTGGCGAATCAAGATGTGGGTGCTGGAAAAGGCCCCGGTCGCCCCCCACGCGGGGGCGCGGATTGAAACATCTCCTCCCGCTGGGTGCGGTTTTTGTAGTCGGGTCGCCCCCCACGCGGGGGCGCGGATTGAAACGCCATGACGCCATGTTCCCTTTCCAGCGCATGGTTGTCGCCCCCCACGCGGGGGCGCGGATTGAAACGGCGTTTCGGGGCGGCTGCCGGCGGCGATGTCTGGTCGCCCCCCACGCGGGGGCGCGGATTGAAACCACCTCGGATCCGGGATGAATGTCCCTGATGTGGTGTCGCCCCCCACGCGGGGGCGCGGATTGAAACCCCTGTTCCGCCGACAGCCGGTACCATTTTGCCGGTCGCCCCCCACGCGGGGGCGCGGATTGAAACTCCTGAATTGGTCTGGTTTCGAGGGTGGGCTCTTGTCGCCCCCCACGCGGGGGCGCGGATTGAAACCGGCTCTTTGAGATTGCAGTGCTGATGCTCCTTGAGTCGCCCCCCACGCGGGGGCGCGGATTGAAACCGGCTCCACCTCTCGGAGCTGGCCACCATCCCACTGTCGCCCCCCACGCGGGGGCGCGGATTGAAACTGGATACCGCCGCACCCCCT
>JADGAQ010000215.1 GCA_015231925.1 Magnetococcales bacterium | reverse complement strand
CAATCGTTCCTCGCGGGCGTCGGTGCGGATGGGAAACCTGACGGCCCTCATTTGCATTTGCCCGGAAACTGGGTGATACTTTCCCCTGGCGATGTCAGCGAAAGAACCACGGGGTGTGCGGCAGCGGAACAGGCCCACTTCCGCTGCCGGGTGAGGGCCTCCACTGAGAGAAGTGCTGTTCCCATGCGTTTTGGTTTGATTTCCGACACTCACGACCATATCGTCAACATCCGGAAGGCGCTGGCCCTCTTTCGGGAGCGGCGGGTGGAGATGGTGCTGCATGCGGGCGATTTCTGCAGTCCGGCGGCGCTGCTGGCCTTTCGGGAGATGCCCTTTTCCGGGGTGTTGGGCAACAACGACGGCGAGGTCTTCGGGCTGATGCGGGCGGCCAGCGAGATCGGCGGTCGCCTGGAACGGGACGTGCTGGAGATGGAGATCGCTCCGGGTCAGCGGCTGGTGGTCTATCACGGCTACTCCCCGGCGGTGCGGCAGGCGCTGGTGGCCTGCGGCAGCTACACGGTGGCCATCTTCGGCCACACCCACAAGGTGGAGGACCGCCAGGCCGGGGTGACGCGGGTGCTGAATCCGGGCTCGGCCCACGGCTTCGTCAAGCGACCCACGGCGATGGTCTTCGATACGGTGGCGGGTTTGGCGGAATTGCTGGCTCTGGACGTTTGACGATCGAGGTGACAATGGCTCCGGAGACCCTCTGCCTGGTGGTGGACGACGATCCCGTCACCCGTCTGCTGCTGGAACGCTTCCTCACCCGATGCAACCATCGGGTGATCAGTGGCGAGAACGGGCAACAAGCCCTGGACCACTTTGCCGCACACCATCCCGACATCGTTCTGCTGGATGCCAAAATGCCGGTTCTGGACGGTATCGAGGCCTGTCGCCGCATCAAATCCCAGGCCGACGCACGCCATGTGCCGGTGCTGATCATCACGGGTCTCGACGACGAACATTCCGTGGACCGGGCCTTCGAAGCGGGGGCCTCCGACTATGTGACCAAACCCATCCACTGGGCCATTCTGCGCAACCGGGTGCGTTATCTGCTGGAGGTGGCGCGGGCGGAGCGGGATCGGCATCTGGCGGCCAGCGTCTTCGACAACACCACCGAAGGCATCGTGGTCACCGATGCCAAGGCCAGTATCCAGTCGGTCAATTCGGCCTTCACCCAGATTACCGGCTACGAGCTGGCGGAGGTGGTGGGTCAGAACATGAACCTGTTGAAATCGGGCCGTCACGGGGCCGATTTCTATCAACGCATGTGGCAAACCCTCCGAGAGCGGGGGCAATGGCAGGGGGAGATCTGGAACCGCCGCAAAAACGGCGCCATCTATCCCCAATGGGCCAGCATCAACGCCATTCACAACGCCCGTGGGGAGATCACCCAGTATGTGACCCTCTTTTCCGACCTGACCGCAGCCAAGGAGTCGGAAGAGAATCTGCTCTATATCGCCGGGCACGACTCGTTGACCGGGCTGATCAACCGCCTCTTCTTCATGGACCGGCTGAAACAGGCCCAGATCGAGGGCAGCCTGCACAAACGGCAGGTGGGGGTGCTGCTCCTCGATCTGGATCGCTTCAAGGTGGTCAACGACTCCATGGGGCACGAAACGGGTGATCAATTGCTGGTGGAGGTGGGGCATCGTCTGGAGAAGGCCCTGCCACCCTCCTGCACCCTGGGACGCATGGGAGGGGATGAATTCGGCATCATCATTCCGGCCCTGGAGGATTCCCAGGAGGCGGCCTCCCTGGCGGTGGACCTGCTGAAGGCGCTTGCCGGACCGGTGGCGATCGGCGACATGGAGATCTTCGTGGGGGCCTCCATCGGCATCGCCATCCATCCCGCCGACGGCGACGACGCCAACACCCTGCTCAAGGGGGCCGACAGCGCCCTCTATCTGGCCAAGGAGCAGGGACGCAACCACTACCAGTTCTTCCGTCACGAACTCAACACCTTCTCCATGGCCCGCATGCGTCTGGAAAGCGGGCTGCGACAGGCGGTGGAGCGGGGGGAGTTCCTCCTCTACTACCAGCCGCAATTCGACCTGAAGACCAATCGCGTGGTGGGGGTGGAGGCCTTGATGCGCTGGTCCCATCCGGAGCGGGGGTTGATTGCGCCGGGGGAGTTCATTCCCCTGGCGGAGGAGACGGGGCTCATCGTGGCCATGGGGGCCTGGGCCCTGAAGGAGGCCTGTCGCCAGGCCAAACTCTGGCAGCAGCAGGGGCTGCCCCCCTTGCGGGTGGCGGTCAATCTCTCCGGTCGGCAATTCCGCATGGCCGACTTTTCGGACATGGTCATGGCGATTTTGAACGAAACCGGCATGGAACACCATTTTCTGGAACTCGAACTCACCGAAAGCATCGCCATGGGCGATGTGGAAGAGACCCTCTCCCGACTGAAACGCCTCTCCAAGGCGAGCATTCGCCTCTCCATCGACGACTTCGGCACCGGGTTCTCCTCGTTGAGCTATTTGAAGCGGTTTCCCATCGACACCTTGAAGATCGACCGCTCCTTCGTGAAGAACTGCACCACCAATTCGGAAGATGCCGCCATCATTCGGGCTTTCATCGGTCTGGCCCACAGCCTGGGGTTGACGGTCATCGCCGAAGGGGTGGAGACGGAGGAACAGTTGACCTTCTTGAGAAACAACCATTGCAACGAGATTCAGGGATTCTACATCAGCCCGCCCTTGCCGGGTGAGGAGTGTCGGGATTTGCTGAGGCGGCTTTGATCGTCTTGGGGAGTGGCGGACTTGCAGGTAATACGGGGGTCCGGGGGGGATTATCCCCCCCGGCGGGGTCCGGGGCGGAGCCCCGGGGTTTTGCCGTTGACGTGGCGGGTCGAAGCCAAAAGAAGAAATACCAAACCTCGAACCACCTCCAAATTACGTTCCATCTTCGACCCGCCCGGAGGGGGCCAGGGGAGGGCCTCATCCTCCCCATCCTTGAACGTACCGACAAGACGCAGCCGGGACCGTTCGCCCGAACGTCAACACCTCGGGGCGCTGCCCCGAACCCCGCCGGGGGCATTATCCCTCCCGGTCCCCCGTAAAACTAACCACGTCACCCACGGTGAGCGGGTTTTATATCGGGAGTTCCGCCGAATTCGTTCAACTTCCTTGGCCCTCTGACCGATTTTTTTAGAGAGCATCGATCACATCCCAACGGGAGGGGTACGCCTTGTTCTTCTTCAAACACAAACTGGGCGAGGGGCAGGTGGGTTTGGTGGTCACTCCGGAAGGGGTGGCGGTGGCCCATGTCGTCTGGGAGGAGGAGCAACCGGTTCTGAAAAAGTGCTTCTTCGAGGAGAGCGCCGCTCAGGGCAACGTGGACGGTTTCATGCTGGCCGAGCTGCTGAAGAAGAACGAGCTGTTCCATTATCCCTTCGTGGGGGTGCTGCCGGACAACGTTTACGAAATCTTTCCCTTCGATGCCCCGCAGGTGCCTTTGTCGGAGATGGGGCTGGCCATCAAGTGGCGCTTGAAAGACCGTCTCGATTTTCCGGTCGAGGAGGCGGTGGTGGAGGTCTTCGATCTTCCGGGCAACCGTCCGGGGGAACCGCCCAAATCGGTCTACGTGGCCGTGGCGCGGGAGAGGGAGGTGCGGGCCTGCATTCAGCGCTTTCAGGATGCCAAGGTGACGCTGAAGGCGGTGGATATCCCGGAGCTGATCTTTCGCAACCTGACCTCACGGCTGGAGGACGACCGCGACGGCATGGCCAGCCTCTATCTGTGGCGTCGGCGCGGCCTGGTGATGCTGACCAAACAGAAGACCATGTATCTGGCCCGGCACATCAATACGGGTCTGGAACAGTTGATGGACGCGGTGGACGGACGCGGCACCATATCGGCGCGGGAGTTGGCCGGGGTCGGGCTGGTGGACGAGCTGGCTCTGGAGGTGCAACGCACCATGGACTATTTCGAGAGCCACTTTTTTCAATCGCCGGCGGCTTCGCTGCACATCGCGCCCATGGAGATCCCCTTTCCGAACCTGCCGGAGGTGATGGCCGACAAACTGGGCATGCGGGTCAAGCCGATGCAACTGGCCTCGATCCTGAAAATCGAGACGGAGGCCGCCGAACTGGATTTGGCGCGTTCCCTTTCCGCCATCGGGGCGGCCATGCGTCGTGATGAGACGGTGGAGGTTCCGGCGAAATGAGCCAACAGGTCAACTTCTTCCAGGAACAGTTCGTCGTCAAGAAGGATACCCTTTGCGCGGAAAACCTCCTTCTGGCCTGCATGGGTCTGATTCTGATTCTGACCGCGATTTCGGGCTATATGAACTGGCAGGGGGCGGTTCTGCAAGAGTCGCTGGTCATGCGCAAGGAACAGGAAAAACAGGAGGCCCTCAAGTTCGCGGAGATCGTCAAGAAGTATCCGATCCGGCAGAAGAGTCAGTCCCTGGAGATGGAGTTGGTCAAATTGATTCGGGACAAGAAGGGCAAGGAGCAGATTCTGCAGATGATGGGGGGGGAGCGGCAGGACAATATGCACGGATTTTCCAGCCATCTCCTGGCCCTGGTGGAGAGCAAGGTACCGGGGGTTTGGCTGGACGGCTTCGGTCTGTTCGACGGAGGCCGCCACGTTCTGGTTCAGGCCAGCACCCGCAGCGCCCGACTGGTGCCGGGATACGTGGAGAAGCTGGTGGCGCGGGAGGTCTTCCGGCAGAACGCCTTCCGACTCTTCGACGTGGCCCCGCGAACGGACCAGCCGGAGGTGTTGACCTTTCAACTGCGCACCAAGGAGTTGCGCATCGGACCGGAAGAGACCCCCGAGGGAGGAGGGGTCAACAAGGAGATGAGCGGCCCGTCGGATCGCTTGCGGCGCAACCTGAAGGACGGAAAAGGGTGAGTCCATGAGCAATTTGCGGGAACGGTTTCTCCTCGGGATGGAGAAGGTCGATGCCCTGACCCGGCGGGAACGGGTGATTCTGCTGGGTCTCTCCCTGGTGGTGCTGGGCGGCGGCTGGGACTCCCTGGTGCGTGGTCCCATGGAAGTGGAAATGGCCGCCGTGGAAAAGAGCGTCCATGAGGTGGACGGGCGCATCGCCGAGATCAAGAAGAATCAGAACATGATCCTGTCGCGCAAGGATGAGGATCCGGATCAGGAGAACACCGCCAAAAAGGCCCAGCTACAGAAGGAAATCGCCGATCTGGGCAAACTGCTGGAGAAGAACACCCGCAATCTGGTTCCGCCGGGGGATATGGTCAAGATGCTGCGGGCCTTTTTGCAGGAGGTTCCGGAGTTGACCCTGGTGCGCATGGAGACCAGGGCCCCGATCAGTCTGCTGGAGAAGAAAAAGAAGGATAACAAGGACAAGGGCAAAGACAAAGCGCCCAAACGGTTGGGCCTCTTCGCCGAAACCCCGGCCCCGGCGTCGGGCGCGGCGGACAAGGCCAAGGCCCTGCAACAGGGTGCGGCGGCGTTGAAGCAGTTGACCGGTACCGACAAGGAGCCGGCTGCGGCGGCCAAACCGGAGAACAAAGCCCCCGAAGAGGAGATCAATCCGGAAGATCTGGAGCGGGTCTACAAACACGAAGTGATTCTGGAGATGAGCGGAACTTACATGGCGCTGCTGCAGTATCTGCAAACCCTGGAGTCGGCGCCTTCGGTGGTTTTCTGGCAGGATCTGGAGTTTCTGGTGGGGGAGTATCCCAAGGGCACCGTCAAACTGACTCTTTACACCCTCAGTCTGACCGAGGCATGGCTTGGTTCTTGACATTGCCTTAAGGTATTAAGATGGATGACCTGAAAGAGCTTTTTCCCGACATCGCCCAGCCCCACGACCGGCTGTTCAAATGGCTGCTCTCCCATGCCGAAACCGCCGGGCATCTGTTTCGCGAGCGGCTTCCCGAAGCCATCGCCACTCGTCTGGCCCCGGAAGCGCCGGAGGTGGTGGAGGGGTCGTTCGTTCCGGACGCTCTGGCGGAGTTCCTCTCCGATAAACTCTTCCGGGTGCGGCTGATCGACGGCGAGAGCCTGTTGGTCCATGTGCTGACCGAACACAAAAGTTATCCTGACCGTCGGGTGGGCTGGCAGATTCTGCGGGGCATCGTGGCGGTTTCGGAACAGTCGCTGCGGGAGCAGGGCAGCGACTGGCGCCACCTGCCGGCGGTGGTTCCCCTGGTGGTCTATCACGGCGACACCCCCTGGCCCTATGACTGCGACCTGGTTTCCCTGGTGCAGGCGGAGGGGTGGTTGCATCCCTGGCTGTTGAACGTGCGCTACACCCTGGTGGATCTGGGCGGCATCGCCGATCCGCGTCTCTCCGGTTACGCCCGTTTGAGGGCGGGCCTTCTCGCCCTGAAATACGGCACCCGCAGCCCCCAGGAACAGATGCGGGCCATCGATCAGATTGCCGAAGCCCTGAAGCTGGCCCCGGAGTTGTTGACCCCGGTGATGTTCTACCTGATGGCCACGTTTCCGTTGTTGAAAGAGGAGACGGTGCATGGCATCATCAAGGTAGTCAACCCGCAGGAGGAAGCCGAAATGATGTCCATCTACGCGCAGGAACTGTTGGCCAAGGGGCGGGCCGAAGGCGAGGCCCGGGGCGAGGCCCGGGGCGAGGCCCGGGGCGAGGCCCGGGGCGAGGCCCGGGGCGAGGCCCGGGGCAAGGCACTTGGTGAGGCCTATGGTTTGCAGAAAGGGG
>JADGAQ010000214.1 GCA_015231925.1 Magnetococcales bacterium | reverse complement strand
GATGGATGTGCAGATGCCGGTGATGGATGGCTACGAGGCCACCCGTCGCATTCGCAGCGAGTTGGGGCTGACCCTGCCGGTCATTGCCATGACGGCCAACGCCATGGTCGGAGATCGGGAGAAGAGCCTGCATTGCGGCATGAATGATCATGTCGCCAAACCGATTGACCCCCAGCACCTCTTCAGGACTCTGATGCGCTGGCTGGTTCCGGGAAGATCTTCCGGTGGGGAAGAGGCGTTGCCGTATCCTCTCGAAAAGGTTGTGGTAAACGAGCCCCTCCCGGGCCTTCCGGGGTTGGACTGGACGCTGGCCTTGCAACGCTGCGCGGGAAATCGGGAGCTGCTGGAGCGGTTGTTGCGCCGTTTTGCCGTGGACCAGGCGGAGGTGTTGGCCTCTATCGAAGAGAAGTGGCGTCGGGGTGAGCGGGAAGAGGCCATTCGGTTGGCCCACACCCTCAAAGGGCTGGCGGGCAGCATCGGCGCCGAGCCCTTGCGCGAGGCCACCTTCCATTTGGAACAGGCGTTGACCGAGGGGTGCGAGATCCTTCATCCGCTCTTCGAGGGGGTGAAGGGCCATCTCGTGCCGTTGTTGACGGCCTTGTCGTGCTTGCCGGAGGTCGCCTCATCGGCATGTGAGGTTCCGACGGGGGGGGTGAGCGAGCTTACAGGGTTGTTGCACTCCTTGCAGGAGCCGCTGCAAGCCCGGCAGCCCAAAGCCTGTCACCCCCTGGTGGAGCGTCTCGAAGCCAAGGAGTGGCCTCCCGAGTGGCGGGTTCGGGTAAACCAACTGGTCAAGACGATTCGCAAATACCGCTTCAAAGAGGCATCCCAGGAACTGAACGAGCTGCTTCGGGCCGCTGCGGACCCGTGAGCCACGATGCGACAGGAGAGGACCATGGTCGAGGAAGAAGCCGCGCGGATTTTTGTGGTGGACGATACGGAAACCAACATCGACATCCTGCTGGAGACCCTGGGCGACACCTACGAGGTGAGCGTGGCTTTGGACGGGCAGACGGCGCTGGAGGATATCCCGGATCGTGAACCGGACTTGATTCTTCTGGACGTGATGATGCCGGAAATGGATGGGTACGAAGTTTGCCGGCGTTTGAAGCGGGAGGTGCGCACCCGGGACATCCCCGTGATCTTCGTCACCGCCAAACAGGAGACGGAAGACGAGACCCATGGCCTGGAGCTGGGGGCGGTGGATTATATCACCAAACCCTTCAGCCCGGCGGTGGTCAAGGCCCGGGTGAAGACCCATCTCGCTCTGGCCCATGCCAAACGGGATCTGGCCCTGGCCAATGAGGTGCTCGAAGAGAAGGTCCGTTTGAGAACGGAGGAGTTGCACCAGAAAAACATCGAGCTGGAGGCCACCCGGCTGGAGATCATCCGCCGTCTGGGGCGCGCTGCGGAATTCAAGGACAACGAAACCGGGCTGCATGTCATTCGCATGAGTCACTATTCCAGACTCCTGGCGTTGGTTTCCGGCATGGGGGAGCGGGAAGCGGAGATCCTTTTCCAGGCGGCCCCGATGCATGATATCGGCAAGATCGGTATTCCCGATCTGATTCTGATGAAGCCGGGCCGCTTGAGCGAAGAGGAGTGGGGCATCATGCGCGGTCATCCCGGCATCGGGGCGGGTATCATCGGCAAACAGAGCTCTTCCTTGTTGGAGACCGCCCGCATCGTGGCTCTGACTCACCACGAAAAATGGGATGGCAGCGGTTATCCCCGGCGTTTGAAAGGAGAGGCGATCCCCCTGGAGGGGCGTATCGTCGCCATCGCCGATGTCTTTGACGCCTTGACCACCAAACGCCCCTACAAGGAGGCCTGGTCGGTGGAAAAGGCTGTGGCGCTCCTGCAGGAGCTGGCGGGTTCCCACTTCGACCCCCGTCTGGTACCGCTGTTCCTGGGCGTTTTGCCGCAGGTTCTGGAAGTGAGGGAGAGTTGGAAAGAACGGGAAAGTGAGGATCATGTTCCGGAAGTGCGTTAGACCATTCCGGGGCATTCTGATCCCGGCGCTTCTTGTCGTCGCGACCCTCTCCCATGCGGGAGGGGTTGCGGACGAGCCCGTTCAGCCGATTCCACCCTGTGTCGATCTGGATCGGGACAAAGTGTGGCTGGGACAACGGTTATTTCGCGACGTGCGCCTCTCCTTCAACCAGTCTCAATCCTGCGCCACCTGCCATTCCCTTCCGGGTGGCGGGGTGGACGGAAAAGCCCGTTCCAGGCGGGCAAACGGGGAAGACTCCAGGTACAACACCCCGACGGTTTACAATGTTCACTTCAATGTGGCCCACTACTGGCAGGGGCGTGCGGAGAGCCTGGAAGCCGTGGTTGCAGAGGAAGTGCCGTCTCAAATGGGCTCCAGTTGGGAGGAGGTGGTGAAAAAACTCTCCACCGATCCCGGCTATCGACAGGATTTTCGCCGCCTCTTTCCCGAGGGTATCCAGGCGGCCACCCTTCAGGCCGTTCTCGCCGAGTATCTGCGTTCCCTGATCACCCCGCACAGCCGTTTCGACCGTTTCCTTCTGGGAGAAGAGACCGCCCTGACGCAAGAGGAGAGGCAGGGGTATCTCCTCTTCAAACAATTGGGCTGTGCCTCCTGCCACCAGGGGGTCAACCTGGGGGGGAATCTGTTTCAGAAATCCGGAATTTTTGATTCAGGTGGGGAAGTTGAATCCATGTCGCAGGGGCCGGAGGAACATTTCTTCAAGGTACCTGGTCTGCGCAATGTGGCCGCGACGGCTCCGTATCTGCACGATGGGCGGATCGCCACTCTGGAAGAGGTGGTTTCCGCCATGGGGCGCATGCAGTTGGGACAAAACCTGCCTCAGGAAACGGTACGCGACATCGTGGCTTTTCTGAAGAGCCTGACCCGCATTCCCTCGGGAGAAAATGAATGAAGCGGGGGACTCTGTTGCGCTGGGGATTGGGTGTACTCTGCGGGGTATTGATAACCTGGTTTGCCCTGCGTTCCCAGGTGGATCAGCGTCCCTATCGCGCCATCGAGCAACTGGTCGCCCGCATGGTGACCCTCGAAGCCCGCATCAACCAGAACCTCGTTCAGATCCGCCATGATATTCTTCGGCATTATGACGATATCGCGGCCTATCGGCAGGAGAACGTCGAGGCTCTGAAAAAGGCCGAATCCCTGGCTCTCCCGCTGGACGGGGAGGCGGCGGAGTATCGGGAGGCGCTGAGCCAGGTGCGTAACGATGTGGAAAAAAAACGCGATCTGATCAATCGGTTCCTGACCCGTTATGCGTTGTTGAAGAATTCCCTCGCCTACCTTTCCGTTCTGGTGACGGAGAAAAGCGCTCTTGACCGGGTCATTCCCGCGACTGGTTCGGCTATCTCTTCGGCCCGGATTCATGATCTGCTGCAGAAGATTTTGTTGCATGCGGCCAATCCGGGGGTATCTCCCCTCTCAGCCACGGCGACGCAGCAGATTGAGGAACTTTCGAAGGTCGATGAGCTTGTTTCGATTGCGGCGCATGCCCGGATTGTTCTGGAAGGTGAGTTGGAGGTGGAGCGGTTGATCGGCCTGATGGTTAATCTGCCTCTCGCCGATTCCTGGAACCAGCTGGCATACTTGTCCGCACGCCACTTGCAGCAAAGGCAGGAAGGCGCCACCCGGTATCAGATTGTCCTCTTTTTTTCCAGTCTCATCTTTCTGGGGTTGTTGGTACACGTTCTGTTGCGGCTCAATACCTCAACTCTCCGGCAGCGACGCCTGCAACAGGCGGTGGAGGCTTCCGAAGATGCGATTCTCCTGGCGGATCTGACCGGCAAAATCGAATATGCCAATCCCGGATTTGCCCGCTTGAGCGGATTGCCTCCTCACGAGATCCTGGGCAGACGGATTGTTGAACTGGACCGGATCCTTCCCGATGGCAGCGAACGTGAGACGGTTCGGGAGGCGATGGCCGCCGGGCAGTCCTGGCGGGGATCACTGCCGATTCGTGGGACAGGCGGTCCCGGAGCGGAAAGCGACACCCCGATATGGCAACAGATTCGCCTGACGCCCATACATACCGCATCGGGTCGTCTTTCCGGTTTTGTTGTGCTTTTTCATGATATTTCGCATCTTAAAAAAACCGAGGAGGCGCTGCTCCGCGCCAAGGGGGAGGCGGAGAACGCCAATCGGATCAAAGGGGTTATCAATGAAATCCTGAAACTCTCCCTTTCACAGGAGAACCTTGCCACCCTTCTTGATCAGGCGTTGAGTGGCATTCTCGGTCAGTCTTGGCTGCGCATCGAAGCCCAGGGTGCGATATTTCTGTTGGATGCCACCCATTCCCGCCTGATCCGGGTGGCCCATCGGGGGTTTCCACCGGCCTTGCAGCAGCAGTGTGCCGAGGTGCCGTGCGATACATGCCTGTGTGGCCGGGCCGCTCCGCAGTTGGAGGAGTTCCGGGAGATGCGCATGCCGGAGTTGTCGTCCCGGAATCCTCTCAGTCTGCCGATTCAGTCGGGAAAGCGGTTTCTGGGGGTGTTGACCCTCTATGTGAGGGAGGGCACCCGGCAGGAAGAGATCATGGAAGAGTATCTGGTGCTGATCACCAACACGCTGGCCAGCCTGATCGAGCGAAAGCGGGCTGAAGAGATGCTGCACAAGCTGTCCCATGCCGTGGAGCAGAGCCCGGTCTCGGTGATCATCACCGACATGAAGGGCATCATCGAATACGTCAATCCCAAATTCACCGAGCAGACCGGTTATTCTCCGGAGGAGGCGGTTGGGCAACATACCCGTATTCTGAAGTCCGGCTACTCCTCATCGGAGGAGTATCAGTCCCTGTGGCAAACCATTCTGGCCGGACAGGAGTGGCACGGGGAATTTCGCACCCGCAAGAAGGATGGGGAACTGTTCTGGGAATCGGTTTCCATTTCGCCCTTAAGGGCCCACAGTGGGGAAATAACCCATTTTGTGGCGGTCAAGGAAGACATCACCGGTCGCAAGGAGATGGATAGCCAATTGCGCCAGGCGAAGCTCTCGGCGGAGCAGGCCAACCGGGCCAAAAGTGAGTTTCTGGCCAATATGAGCCATGAAATTCGCACGCCGATGAACGCCATTATCGGCATGACCAGTCTCTGCCTGCAAACCGGGCCGACGCTCAAGCAGGAAGATTATCTGCGCAAGATCGATCGGGCGGCCCACTCGCTGTTGCGTATTCTCAACGATATTCTGGATTTTTCCAAGATCGAGGCCGGCCGGCTGGAGATGGAGCGGGTTGCCTTTCGGCTGGACGGCGTTCTGGATCAGGTGGCGACGCTGCTCGCCTTCAAGGCGACCGAAAAGGGGTTGCACTTTCGCGTGAGCCGGGATGCGGCGCTTCCGTCCGTTCTGGTGGGGGATCCCCTGCGCCTGGAGCAGGTTCTGCTCAATTTGGCGGGTAACGCGGTGAAATTTACCCATGAGGGCGAGGTGGAGGTCAAGGCGGTTCCGGAGGCCCGAAGCGAAGGGGAGGTCACCGTTGGTTTTACGGTCCGGGATACGGGCATCGGGTTGAATGCGGAACAGACCGAACGGCTGTTTCAGGCCTTTTCCCAGGCGGACACCTCGACCACGCGCCGCTATGGTGGCACCGGGTTGGGCTTGTCAATCAGCAAGCGTCTGGTCGAGATGATGCAGGGCACGATCAGCGTGCAGAGCGAAGTTGGCAAGGGCAGCCTGTTTGCCTTTACCGCCCGGTTCGGCATCGCTCCCGAGGCGGAGGCGATGGAGTTGTCGGGGTTGGTGAAACTCTCCTTGGAGGATTATCGGCAGGTGCTTTCGGCGGCGTTGACCAAGCCGATATTGCTGGTGGAGGACAATCCGTTCAATCAGCAGGTGGCCAAAGAGATGCTGGAACTGGTGGGGGCCACGGTTTGTCTGGCCGCCAACGGACAAGAGGCGCTGGAGTGTCTGGAAAGCCAGCCGTGCCAGGCGGTATTGATGGATTTGCAGATGCCGGTCCTCGATGGTTACGAGGCGACCCGTCTGATTCGTCTGCAGTCGGAGTTCGAGTCGCTGCCCATCATCGCCATGACGGCCAACGCCATGTCGGGAGAACGGGAGAATTGTCTGGCGGCAGGCATGGACGACTATCTGACCAAGCCGGTGGGTATGGATCAGCTCTTTGCCATACTGGCCAAACATCTCTGTTCCGAGGAGGTGTTGGCGCGCCATTCCCAAGGCAAGGTGCGACAAATAACCACCGAGCCGGATATTCTTCCGGAGGTCTCCGGCCTCCGGCCGGAACAGGCGCTCACCCGACTCGGAGGCAATCGGGCCCTATACCTCTCCCTGCTGCAGCGTTTCATAGAGGGGTCTCATCAGGCGGACATCGATTTGCGCCGGCGGCTCACCGATGGCGACGATGCCGGGGCCAAGCGGCTGTTGCATACCCTGAAGGGTATTGCCGGCACCCTGGGAGCGGTCGCCTTTCAGGAGCATTGCCAGGTTCTGGAGGAGGAGTTGCACCGGGACGGGGAGCTGGTTCCGGCACGATTGGAGGAGTTCGGGCAGCTCTTGATGGGGGTGGTGGGCAGTGTGGAGGAGGCCATTCGGGTATTGCAACCGCATCGGGAAGACCGGGTCTCCGCTATAGCCGGCAAAACGGAGCGGGAAGGTGTCCTGCCGGTGGTTGAGGAGATGCTGGTCCATGTACGCGCCAGTCGCCCGCGTCCGTGCATGGCGTTGCTGCCCCGGATGAAAATGCTGGCCGGGCAGGGGGAGGTGGCGGCTTGTGTGGGAAGAGTGGAGACGATGCTGAAGCACTACCGCATGAAAGAGGCGCTTGCCGA
>JADGAQ010000213.1 GCA_015231925.1 Magnetococcales bacterium | reverse complement strand
ATCCCTTCAGCGCCACTTCCGGCCCGGATCGATCCTCGGGAGCCCCCATGCGAAAAGTTCCTCCCGGAACCCAGACAAACTCCATCCCGGTCCGGGAGTCGATGCACTCGTTGGCCTTCTTGCCAGGCTTGTCCCAGCAGGCGGGAGACTTGTCGGGATTGACGAAATCCGAAGGATGAAAAAGGCGTGCCCCTTCATCCCCGGACCTCATTTGGAGAATTTCTGTTTTCGCGTAGGGGGGTACCGCAGTCGATTCCGCCCCCTGCAACTTCCGCAAGGACTCCGCCGCCTCCTGCTCCTTTCTTCGCGCCTCTTCCATCTTCCTCTCCAGGGCTTCGCGTTCCGCCCGTTTTCGCTGCAACTCCTCTTCGGTGGCGCGGGCCTGGGCGGCCTTCAGTTCCCGGTCCAGGGACTCCTTGACCTCCCGCACGCTCTTTTCCACCTCACGGGCCGCCTGGCGCAGCTGCTCCGTGGCTTCCTGCTCCGTGCGCAGCTTGCGTTGCGCCTCATCCAGTCGCCCCACCTCCAAATGACGATCACTCTCACACGGCCCCTGGAAACAGAAACGGCCATCGAAAAGATCGTGCCAGTTGGGAAACTGCCGCTCCCGGGTCAGCTCCTTCACCTTGCCGCGCACCTGTCTCAACACCTCGTGGATCTCCACCCCCGGCGTGCGCAGCAGAGGCAGCAGCGCCCGCATGAATACCCCGTTGGGATCCTCGTTTTTGTCTCGCAAGTAATCGAGCGCCTTCTTGCCGGGTTCGGCGGCGTAGACCAGCAACATGCCGCGCGGCGGAGACTCGTCCGCCAGACGGCCCACCTCCTCGCCACCGCGTGCCCCGAGTTGCGGAAACGGATTGTCCCGGCAGGCGTCCACGATGGCCAGGACAAAACGCGGCTTCTTTTCCCGGATCTTCTCCAGCAAACCTCCCAGGCGCACCCCTTCGTCATCCAGCCGGGATTCGAATTCGATCTCCCCCGGAGCGGGAAAATCGATCGGCAGCAGGTAGTTCTTGCCCTCCTTGTCGCCGCCGTGGCCGGCGAAATAAAAGATCACTTCGTCCTCCGGTTTCAGCCCGGCGACAAACTTGCCCACGGCCGTATTCATGGCCGTCCGCTTCAGGTTTTCCCGCACCAACGGATCGGCGAAACCCATCCCGGCCAGGACATTGCCGAAAGAACGGGCGTCGGAGGCCGCTTTTTCCAGCTTCCGGGCATGCTCGTAGAGATCGTTGCCGATGAGCAACGCCTTGCGTTCCGCCAGGGCGGCGTCCGCCAGCAGACACGTCACCAGACCCAGAAGGCCCATCCTGCCGAGTTGTTTCATCGCCCCTCCGTCACACCCGTTTCGTATCCTCTTCACCGCATGGTAGGCCATTCACCCCGAAAAACAAACCGCTTCCGCAAACTTCCGGCAGGGGTTATCATGCCCCGAATCCCTCAGCCTAAGGACACCTTCCGATCAGGAGCCGCTGCTCATGTCACCGAGATCATTGTCTGTTTTTGCCCTGGCGTTGCTCATGGCCGGGTGCGCGGAAATCCCCGTCCGCCCGGAACCCCCCGTCCGTCCGGAACCCCCTGTCCGCCCGGAAACTCCCGCTTCCCAGGCCTGTACGGACCGGCCCGGACTGGACAACCAGCTCCATCTCCTGGCCTGTCTCCTGACGGAGCGCATCGGCCTCTTCGATCTTCAGGAACGGGTGGTGATTCAGGAGGCCGATACCAAGCAACCGGGAGCGTGCGGGGCCTATTTCAGCGCGAAATTGAACGAAGCCCTGTTCAATAAACGAGAGGCCAAAGCAGTCGAGAAGGTTTCCGTGACGGGAAGCTACAGCCTGAACAGTCCCAGCCACGTTCTTCTGGAACTGCAGGTGAAAGGGCGCATGGAAGTGGCCACCGTGAAGATCCCGCGCGAAGAGGTGAGCTGCCTGGGGCGGGAGGAGTCGGCCAGCGGCCAGACGCTGATCGCGGGTTTCGCGGGACCGGAATACGCCCGTCTGGCGGCCCGTCTGGTGGCGCGCGCGGCGCTGCTCTCCCGGACCGGGACCACCTCCCCAATCGTGCCCCTGGTGGACTCCCCGCAAGCCCTGGCAGCCGCTTTGAAACAGCTCTCCGCCGGGGTGGTGCGCAACGAAGTCGCCTCGGAAGACAACGACCCCAACCACGCCCAGGCGTTGGTGCGCGGCGCGGTGCAACGCCTGCCCGAAACCACCTGGATCGAAGGCGAACTGCCCGAACAGCCCTTTCATCCGGGGCAGGTGTTGCGCTTCGCCCTGCGTTCCCAGGCGAAGCAGCCGCTCTATCTGGGCGTCTACCTGCTGGATGTGAAGGATCAGCTGCTGCAGCTCTACCCCGACGCCAGACAGACGGGACTTTCCCGCCTCGTCGTGAAGGCCGGAGACCGACTGACCATTCCCCTGCCAATACAAAAGAACCATCTCGAAATCGGGCCGCCGCTCTTCAAAGGTGTCGAGGAGGTGTCGGCTCTCATTGTCGTCTCCTCGACCGAAGCGGACTTTCCCTTCCAAGGTTTGGCGAACCCGGCCGGTTTCAAGGACGAGGAATCCAGGGAGCAGGCGAACTGGACCCGGTATCCGGGTTTCATGAACCGTCTGGCTGCCGAAAGCCGGGCCTTCTCCCTGGCGGTGCTGCCCTACCGGGTGGCGGAATAATCGCTTCGATTCTGCGTTGAGAATCACTGTCAGGGTTCGTTCCCGTTCAATCCCATTTCCGGAGGGTTGCCATGTCCCGCATGCCGTTGTTTGCCGCCCTGGGTCTCTTTTCCTTGCTGGCCGGGTGCGCCGCTCCCCAGACTCCGCCGCGGGCGGGGGGAACGACCGTCGCCGCCGAGGTGCCGGAACGCCAGCCCACCCAGATCTTCTATTCCCTGAGCGCGGCCCAGCTTTGCCGGGACAACATTCAGTGGATCCCGCCGGGGGTCGACTTGGACGCTGCGGAGTTTTGTGAAAAGGAACAGTTCAACTGCCCCGGTCGCCCCAAGGTGATCCAGGTGAGCGTCAAATCCAGCCGAAGCACCTCCTCCGAGCAGGCGAAGCAGCTGCGGGATTACCTGAACGAGGCTTTAGGCGAGACCAATCGGTTCGTGGTTCCACTGGATCTGGCTTCCGAGCCCGAATCGGTGATAACCGATACTCGCGTCAACGAATTCCTGGAGAATGGCAAAGTCTACGAGATAAAGGGCGTCGCGCCGGCCGATTTCCGGGATTACCTGATCCTGGTAACTCCAGAATTTCGCATGGAAAACCCAACGCTGAGAATGAGGGTTACCCTGGCCAAATGCGAAAAAATACCCCAGGGTGACAAGATCGCCATGCGCTGCCAGCGCCGCAACGATTTCAATCTGGCGCAGCCCGTCGAGGTTAAGCTGGATACCCAGTGCATACGGAGCGACAGCGGCACGCGCTGTACGAAATATGGTTTGATGAGCAATGCCCAGGTGATGGAAACGATGCGAAGCGAGCTGATGGACAAAGCCGCCCGCGCCTTCACCCTGAAGGTGCAGGAGATGGTTCCCGTGACCATGCGAGTCACCGGCTGGACCCCGTCGGATATCATCACCCTGAACAAGGGACGAGAAGAGGGTCTGACCGGCCCCAATACGGTCATTCTGTTCCAGCGACTGAATTCACAAACGGATGTTGCCGTGGCAGCGGCGGAAGTTTCCCCCGGCCAGAGGGGAAGAGCTTCGGGAAAACTGTGTTGGCTCGACAACCCGGAGGCGGCAGCTTTGAAAACCCATGCTGATAATGCTGCCGCCAGCAGACAAGGCTCGCTCGGTGGTTTCGCCAACAACCTGTATGCCGTCACCAACGGCGCACCCAGAGGGGATGCCCGCTGAGGAGATTCGTATGGAAAAATATTCGGCGGGGGGATTGGGGTGGGTCTTGGCAGTGGCTTTCGTTATTCCGGAGGCCTGGGGTGTCGCCTGCCCTCCTGGCGGAGAAAACTCTCAAGTCACCGCCCAGGACAGTTTGCTGCAAGCCTGCCCCCTGGTTTGCGTCGGCGGGTACAACAAGGAAAGCATCCAGGCCTTTGAGGCGAATTCCAACAGCCTGAAGACGAATACCAAGGCGGCAATGAAAAAAGGTGGCTTCCCCACTCCCAGCGATGAGCTTATCTCCGTCCCAAAGGAATTGTTTACCCGGCGGAATCGAGACACGCTCGAAACCTGCGCTTTGGTCCCCGTTCTCAAGGAAAAACCCATCAAAACACCCGGAACTCCGCCGGAACAGCTTCCGAGAAAACCGGAACTGCCCAAAGAACCGATTAAAACATCCACACTTCTGACGGAACAGCTTCCGAGAAAACCGGAACCGCCCATAAAGCGGATCAAAAAACCGGAGCTTCCCCCATCCCTCATTGTCCCCCTCAGGATAGTCGCCTCGGAGAGCCTTCAAGCCGAATTGGCCTCCCGGTTGATCCTCGATCCGGCGCGCTGGCGAATCGTCAGGGAGGTGACTCCGAACGAGGTGGTGATTGAGGCCAAACTGAAAAAGGAAGACAAAATTATTAGTTTTTCCGTTACGCATGGCAACAAGTCATTGTTCGAGGATTGTGAATTTGGTCCCTGGTCCTTTTCAGAGGCGAAAATGGTGGAAGATGGGCTGAGTTATTGCCAGATTGTCTCCAATCTCAAGAACTCCAGTATTATTGCGGAACGGTGATTTAAATGAGCAGAAAGGGAATCCTGTACTGCATCGTTCTGGCAGTATCGTTCATGGTGGGGTTGCCGGAAGTGGCCACGGCCCAACGCCGGGCGTTGGTGATCGGCAACAACGACTATTTACATGTAAAAACCCTGGAAAGAGCCGTTCCGGATGCGGAGACCATGACGGAGAAGTTCCGCAAAGCCGGTTTCACGGTTTCCAAGCCGTTGACGAACCGCACCCATCTTCAGATGCACGCCGATCTGCTCGCTTTCGTCAAAGAGATCGATAAAGACGATGAAGTGGTCTTCTTCTACGCCGGCCATGGAGTCAAGGTGGGACAGGAAAGCTTTCTGCTGCCCATCGACATTCCCCATCCCGACGAGCTGCCCAACGACGAAAAACTGGTGGCAGTGAAATCCCTGCCTCTGGAAACGGTGTTGAAA
This sequence comes from Magnetococcales bacterium, assembly GCA_015231925.1. Classification (NCBI taxonomy): domain Bacteria; kingdom Pseudomonadati; phylum Pseudomonadota; class Magnetococcia; order Magnetococcales; species Magnetococcales bacterium. The sequence continues at coordinate 1,743 of JADGAQ010000213.1, read as the reverse complement.
GAGATTGGCCTCAAGCAGGGCAAAGTCAACGTGGTCATCCTCGACGCCTGTCGGGACAACCCGTTGCAAACCCGTTTTGGTCGCGTTTATGGCGACGATCAAGGTTTGGCTCCTCCTCCCCGGGATGTGCGGGGAACCCTGGTGATCTATTCCGCCCGGGCGGGGACGAAAGCTTTGGACAAGCTGAATCCGCGAGACGGCGATCCCAACGGTCTGTTCGTCCGGGTTGCCCGTGAGGAGATGTTTCGCCCCGGAGTGCGCCTGCTGGACGCCATGGAGAGGATCGGTGAAAGGCTCCGGGAGCTGACCGGGGGCAAGCAGGAGTCGGCTTTTTACGCCGAGGGGGGAAGCCGCTTTTGTTTTCTGCCGACAGAGTTGATTCCCCCACCCTCCACCGGAACACTGCGTCTTTCCAGCGAGCCCGGCGGGGCCAGTGTTGAGGTGGACGGCAAGGACCGGGGCGTGGTCACGGTCGTGGAGGGGTTGACGGTCGGGGAACACACCGTGGTGTTGCGCAAGGGCGAATGTGGTCTTTTTCAGAGTTCCGTGGCGATAAAGGGGGGAGAAACGGTCGAGCTGCGAGCCAAACTGACGGGCACGGATAACGTGAAACACCAAGGAACCTGCCTGACGGTGGCGGAACGGGACCGGCGGCAGGGCGAAGCGGATACGGCCCAGCGGAAAAAGCGCATCGAGGAGTGTTTTTCGAACCCGGAACCGCGCAAGGAGTGTGTGGAACCGGTTACCGGGATGGCCTTTGTCTGGGTGCCCGCCGGTTCGTTCATGATGGGTCAGAGTGAGAAGGAGAAGAAGTACCTGCGAGAGAAATATTCCGAAGAGTATGAGAAAAACTATTCGGATGAGCAGAAAGATGGCGGTCCGTTTGATGTGCGGATCGAGCAGGGCTTCTGGCTGGGCCGGTACGAGGTGACGGTTGGGCAGTTTCGTTCTTTTGTGGAGGCGACGGGGTATGAGACGGAGGCGGAGAGGGATGTTGGCGAGAAGGGGTGTTATGCCTGGGCCAAGGGGGAAGGGTGGAAGTGGCGGGAGGGAGTGAATTGGCGGATGCCTGGGTTTGCGCAGGGGGATGATCATCCGGTTGTGTGCGTGAGTTGGAACGATGCGCAAAAGTATGTGGGTTGGTTGAACCAGGGGAAGGGGGGACTGTATCGGCTGCCGACGGAGGCGGAGTGGGAATACGCGGCACGCGGGGGGACGAAGACGATTCGGTACTGGGGGGATGATGTGGAAGAGAAGGAGGCGTGCCAGTATGCCAACGTTGCGGATCGGACGACGTATGAGGGAAATTCGTTTACCAAGAACTTTTCCTGCAATGATGGATATTGGTTCACGGCCCCTGTGCATGATGGCAAGCGAAAGCCGAATCCGTTCGGGCTGAATGATATGCTGGGTAATGTGTGGGAGTGGACGTGTTCTTGGCATGGATCGTACAGTGATTCGGAGAAGAAGTATGCCAAATGCGATGGAGGGGGCTCCGGCCGGGTGGTTCGGGGCGGCGGCTGGGACGGCATCCCGGCCCTCGTCCGCTCCGCCCTTCGCAGCGGGGACGTCCCGGACGACCGGAGCTACGACCTGGGCTTCCGCCTTTCGAGGACTAATCCTTAGCCCTTTTACCCTTGTTCCCTTGGGCGCGAAGCGCTCTCTGTTGACGTTATGGCAGTTGACGTTGCCCGTGGTCCTGGAGGTTGGCGAGAGGGAGGTCCGCGAAGCGGCAAACCTCCC
>JADGAQ010000212.1 GCA_015231925.1 Magnetococcales bacterium | reverse complement strand
CTTCCCAGCTGTCGGTCACCCAGTCGACAGCGACCTCGATGGCCCGCCTCAGGAAGTGGTCGATCAGCACGGGATGGTCCGGGCTGGCCCGCACCGCCGTTTTCATGTAGCGGCGCAGATCGGTCTCGTCGAAGACCACCTCCATGGCCCGCCCGCCCAAAACATAGGAGGGGCGCACCACCACCGGGTAGCCGACCCGATCGGCCACCGCCACCGCCTCGTCCTCCGAGCGGGCCAGGCCGTTGCGGGGCTGACGCAGATTCAGGCGAACGAGCAACTGTTGGAAGCGTTCCCGGTCTTCCGCCACATCGATGGCGTCCGGGCTGGTGCCGATGATGGGCACACCGGCGGCTTCCAGGGACTTGGCCAGCTTCAGGGGCGTCTGCCCGCCAAACTGCACGATGACCCCGTCGGGCTTCTCGCAGGCCACAATCTCCATGACGTCCTCGAAGGTCAAAGGCTCGAAGTAGAGCCGGTCCGAGGTATCGTAGTCCGTGGAGACCGTTTCCGGGTTGCAGTTGACCATGATGGTCTCGTAACCCGCCTCCCGCAGGGCGTAAGCCGCGTGGACGCAGCAGTAGTCGAACTCGATGCCCTGCCCGATGCGGTTGGGTCCGCCGCCCAGAATCATGATCTTGCGCCGGGAGGTGGGTTCGGCCTCGCACTCCTCTTCGTAGGTGGAGTAGAGATAGGCGGTCTGGGAAGGGAACTCCGCCGCGCAGGTATCCACCCGTTTGAAAACGGGGCGAATCGCCCGTTCATGCCGCCGAGCCGCCACCGCCGCCGCCGTGGTGCCCAGCAACAGGGCCAGACGACGGTCCGAAAAACCCTGCCGCTTGCACTCCCGCAGCAGGGTGTCGGGAAGCGTTTCGAGGGTGAACTGGCCCAGATGCCGCTCCATCTCCATCAACAGGCGAATCTGTTCCAGAAACCACGGATCGATCCCGGTGGCCTGCTGGATCCAGGAGAGTTCCCGCCCGAGACGAAAGGCCTCCGCCACATAAAGGATGCGATTGGGGCCCGGATGCAGCAGATGCCACTCCAACTGGGTATCCCGCTCGGTCTCGGCCACCTCGTCGAGAATGGCGTCGAAACCGTCCAAACCCGTCTCCAGGGAGCGCAGGGCCTTCTGCAGCGCCTCCCGGAAGGTGCGTCCGATGGCCATGGCCTCGCCCACCGACTTCATCTGGGTGGTCAGCGTGGCCGTCGCCTGAGGGAACTTTTCAAAGGCGAAGCGGGGCACCTTGACCACCACATAATCGATGGTCGGCTCGAAGGAGGCCGGAGTGACGCCGGTGATATCGTTCATGATCTCCGGCAGGGTGTAACCCACGGCCAATTTGGCCGCCACCTTGGCGATGGGAAAACCGGTCGCTTTGGAGGCCAGCGCCGAGGAGCGGCTGACCCGGGGATTCATCTCGATGATGACCACCCGGCCATCGTGGGGATTTACGGCAAACTGGACGTTGGATCCGCCGGTATCGACCCCGATGGCCCGCAGCACGCGGATGGAGGCGTCCCGCAGAATCTGGTACTCCTTGTCCGTCAGGGTCATGGCCGGAGCCACGGTGACGGAATCGCCGGTGTGGATACCCATCGGATCGAAATTCTCGATGGAGCAGATGATGATGGCATTGTCCAGGCGATCCCGGACCACCTCCATCTCGTACTCCTTCCAGCCCAGCACCGACTCTTCGACCAGCACCTCCCCGGTGGGCGAGACATCCAGTCCGCGGCGAATGATCTCCACGAACTCTTCCAGGTTGTAGGCGATGCCGCCCCCCGAGCCGCCCATGGTGAAACTGGGCCGTATGATGGCCGGGAAACCCACCATGTCGAGAACCGCTTTGGCCTCTTCCAGGGACTTGGCGAAACCGGAGCGGGGCATATCCAGCCCGATCTCCTGCATGGCGCGTTTGAAGAGTTCCCGGTCCTCCGCCTTGGCAATCGCCTGGCGGGAGGCCCCGATCAACTCGACGCCGTACTTCTGCAGAATCCCGGCGTCGTGCAGCTTCATGGCCAGATTGAGTGCGGTCTGCCCGCCCATGGTGGGCAGCAGGGCCTGGGGGCGCTCCTTCTCGATGATGCAGGTCAGGGTACTCAGGGAGAGGGGTTCCACATAGGTGCGGTGGGCCGTTTCGGGATCGGTCATGATGGTGGCCGGGTTCGAATTGACCAGCACCACCTCGTACCCCTCCTCTTTCAGCGCCTTGCAGGCCTGAACGCCGGAGTAGTCGAACTCGCAGGCCTGACCGATGACGATCGGGCCGGAACCGATAAGCAGAATCTTGCGGAGGTCGGAGCGCCTGGGCATTCGGACTAACCTTGCATGAGTTCGACAAACTGCCCGAAAAGATAATGGGCATCGTGTGGACCGGGGCTGGCCTCGGGATGGTACTGCACCGAAAAAATGGGCCGATTGCGATGCCGCATCCCCTCGACCGTGCCGTCGAAGAGGGAGCGATGGGTCACCTCCACCTCGGCGGGCAGGCTCTCTTCCCTCACCATGAACCCGTGGTTCTGGGAGGTGACTTCGACCTGTTTGGTCGCCAGATTCTGCACCGGGTGGTTGCCACCGCGATGACCGAACTTCATCTTCTCCGTGGTCCCGCCCAGGGCCAGACTCAACATCTGATGGCCCAGACAGATGCCGAACACGGGGATCCCCTTGCCGGTCAGCTCCCGGATGGTGGCGATGCCCCGGGTAACCGCCGCCGGATCACCGGGTCCGTTGGAGAGGAAGATACCGTCGGGCCGGGTGGCCAGCACCTCTTCCGGCAGGGCGGTCGGTCCCGGCAGAACGCTCAAATGACAGCCGACGCCCGCCAGGGAGCGCAGGATATTGTGTTTGATGCCGAAATCGAGTACCGCAACCCGGTATTTGGCCTCACCGGGGGCCTGCTCTCCGAAACCGGAGGCGTTTCCCGCCCATTTCCAGGTCGTCTGGCTCCACTCATGGGGTGCGGTGCAGGCCACCTCGCGGGTCAGATCAAGCCCTTCCAAACCCGACCAGGCCTGGGCCTGAAGCCTCATCTCCGCTGCATCGGACTCCGGAAGGGTGGTGATCACGCCGCGTTGATAGCCCTTCTGGCGCAGGATGCGCACCAGGCGGCGGGTGTCGATACCCTCGATGGCCGGAATGCCGTGGCGACTCAAAAAGTCGTCGAGGCTCTCCCGTGATCGCCAGTTGGAGGGAATCGGGGAGGACTCCCGCATCACGAAACCCCGAATGTAGGGTCCGATCGATTCCATGTCCTGGGGATTGATGCCGCAGTTGCCGATTTCGGTTGCGGTCATCACCACGATCTGGCCCGCATAGGAGGGATCGGTCATGATCTCCTGGTAGCCCGTCATGGAGGTATTGAAACAAACCTCGCCGACCTTGGTGGTCGCCGCGCCCAGGGCGCGACCCACAAAGCGGCTGCCATCTTCCAGAACCAGCATTGCCAACCGGGATTGTTCCACGCTTAACGGCTCCTCGCGGGCCATGATCCTGCCAATAAGTGCAAAGCCTTCCACGGCGACAGCTTATACCCCCAATCCGGGGACGAGTCAACGCAACGCCCCCCGAATCGCCCCATGGAACGTTGCCAAAAGCCCCCGTCCAGGGCATAACATTAGCGGATTCCAGACTTTTCTCCCAGCGCAAACGGTATGTGCCCCATGAAATTCCCGGTCATCCTGCTCTGTCTGACCCTCCTCGCGCCGGTTACGTTCCGTGCCGCCCGGGCCGGTGGCTGGCTGGGGGCCACGGTTTTTCCACCTCACGGCGTGGAGATCGGCGACATCATCAAGGAGAGCCCCGCCGACAAAGCCGGATTGCGTCGCGGTGACGTGATCCGCAAACTCAATGGACAGTTGATTCACTCCATCCCCCAGTTTGTGGAAACTATCCGGCAGACGTCCCCTGGAACCGGGGTGGAGCTGGAGATCCATCGTTCAGGCGAAGAACACCACCTTAAAGTCGTTCTGGACGATACCAGCCGCCATCCCGACACCTGGGCCACTCCCCCCGGAGACGTTTTCATCCCTTTTGCCCCGCCCGGCATGGCGCTTCCGCAGTGAAATGGCCCACTCCCCTGCTTCCGGCCACCCTGGAGAGGCGCACCAAACGCTTTCTGGCCGAGGCCGTGCTGGAAGATGGCCGGAGCGTGGTGGCGCACTGCGCCAATCCGGGATCCATGCGCGGTCTGCTGCCGCCACGAGCCGGAATGCTCCTCTCCCGCAAGGAGAGCGCCTCGCGCAAATTACCCTTCACCTGGGAGCTGGTTTCGGTGCAAGGTAGCTGGGTCTGCGTCAATACCGCCCTGGCCAACGCCGTGGTGGCCGAAGCCCTGGAGCAGGGAACGATCCCCGCGATGCGCGATTATACCGCCTTTCGTCGGGAGGTTGCGTGGCACACGGGAACCCGCTTCGACTTCCGGCTCACGGCGGAAGGGAGACCAGACTGTTACATGGAAGTAAAAAGCGTCTCCCTGAGCCTCGAACCAGGGGTTGCCGCCTTTCCGGACGCCGTGACGCAACGGGGCAGCCGGCATCTGCAGGAGTTGATCGCCGTTGTGGCCGGGGGGATGCGCGCCGTTCTGCTGTTTCTGGTGGTGCGTGCCGACTGCCGGAGTTTTCGACCCGCCGGGGAGATCGATCCCCGTTACACCGAACTCCTGCACACCGCCCGGAAAAACGGCGTCGAGGTTCTGGTCTGCGGCTGCCGCATCGACCCGGAGGAAATCACCTTGTCCCATGCCTTGCCCTGGGAGTTGGGCCTTTCATGATCATCATCAAAACCGCCGCCGAAATCGAAAAAATGCGCGCCACCAGCCGACTGGCCGCCTTGACCCTGAAAATGATCGAACCCCATATCAAACCCGGCATCACCACCGACACCCTGAACGACATCTGCCATCGCTTCATTGTGGAACACGGGGCCGTCCCCTCCCCGCTGAACTACAAGGGCTTTCCCAAATCGATCTGCACCTCGGTCAACCAGCAGGTCTGCCACGGCATACCCAGCGACCGCGTTTTACGGGGCGGCGATATCATCAACGTCGATATCACCACCTGTCTGGACGGTTTTCACGGGGATACCTCCGCCACCTTCTTCGTCGGGCAGCCCGCTCCCCAGGCGGAAAAGATCGTGCGCGTCGCCCGTGAGTGTCTGGACAGGGGCATTCATGCCGTCCGACCCGGTGCCCGACTGGGTGACATCGGCGCCGCAGTGGATGCCCATGCCCGGGCCAACCGCTGCAGCGTGGTGCGGGAGTATTGCGGCCACGGTATCGGTCGCCAGTTCCACGAGGAGCCGAGCGTGCTGCATTACGGCACCCGGGGCGACGGTCCGGAGCTGTTGCCCGGCATGATCTTCACCATCGAGCCCATGATCAATCTGGGCAAGGCGGCCATTCGCCATCTGCCGGACCGCTGGACCGTGGTGACCAAGGACCACTCCCTCTCCGCCCAGTTCGAACATACCCTGCTGGTCACCCCGACAGGTTGTGAAATCCTCACCCGGGTCGGGACCGATGGCTGATTCCTATCTCGTCGTCGGTTTGGGCACCTTCGGCAGTCGCGTGGCCCGCGCTCTTTACGAAGAGGGGGGCACCGTTCTGGCCGTGGATCAGGACGAAAACCGGGTCAACGCCATTCGGGAGTCCTGTTCCAAGGCCATCTGTTGCGACGCCACCGACGCGGAGGCCATGAAAGCCGTCGGGGCCTTCGAGGTGGATACCGCCATCGTGGCCATCCGCCACGCCTTCGGCTCCACCGTTCTGGTGACCTATTCCCTGCACCAGGCGGGTATCCGCACCATTCTGGTCCAGGTGGACAACGAGCCGGAAGCCTCGGCGATTCGGGCCGTCGGGGCCACGGAGGTCATCTTCCCTCCCCGCGACATGGCTCTGCGCATCGCCAAGCGCCTGATTCATCCCGATCTGGCCGAAAGCATTCCCCTGGGAGCGGACATGGCCATGATCGACATACCCTGCCCCGCCCCCTTCGTGAACCGCAGCCTCGCCGAACTGGGCCTGCGCACCCATTACGGCGTCAACCTCGTCGGCCTGCGTCATAGCGGCGACGAAAATACCGGCAGGCAGAAGTTCAGTATCAATCCCGGTCCCCACACCCGTCTGCAGGCCAGGGACAACCTTCTCCTGCTGGGAAATCCCCGGCAGTTGGCCCGGATCAAAGCCCTTCGGGACCAGGACGACGGGCTCAAGCCGCCACCTGCCCCGGCCCCATGAACACCCGCCCCGCCTCTCCGGGGGAGGAACGCATCCTGGTCTGCGTCAGCCCCAGCCCCTCCTCGGCCCGGTTGATTCATGCCGCCGCGAATCTGGCGGAAAAACTGGGGGCCAAATGGCTGGCGGTCGCCGTGGAGGCCCCCGATGCCTACCCGATGGATGGAGAGGACCGGCGCCGGCTGCTTTCCCATCTGCGGCTGGCCGAATCCCTGGGCGCCCAACCCCTGCGCCTGACCGGCCTGCATGTCAACCAGGAGATACTGCGTTGCGCCCGGCAGCACGGCATCACCCGCCTGTTGGTCGGCAAACCCACCCTGCGGCGCTGGCGGGACCTCATATTCCCACCCCTGGTTTTCGAGCTGTTGCGCCAGAGCGGGACTATGGAAGTGCTTTTCATGGCGGGCCCCGAGCTGCCTCCGCCCGCCATTCCTCCCCAGCCCCTGCGAGGGGACATCCCCTGGAACGGCTATGCCGCCAGTCTTCTGCTGGTGGCCCTCACCACCCTGGCCGCCTTTCTGGGACGCCATCTTCTGACCCCTGCCGACACGGTCATGCTCTACCTCCTGCCCATCATGGCGTCGAAATTGTGGCAACCCCGGCACTCTTTGGAATCCCGGCTCTTCAT
>JADGAQ010000211.1 GCA_015231925.1 Magnetococcales bacterium | reverse complement strand
TTCAAAAGGAGGTTGGTTAGAGACTTGTTCTCTGTTTCTGATGGAAGTATAACCAATATCAATAACAGACGGAAAGATATCCAAAAAGATCGTGCGTATAATAGTAAACCTATCCAGGAAATTTGATTGAAGAATTATTCCTTTTAGTATTGACGGTAAAGAAATTGCTGTTTCTAATCTTGAAATATCGTGATACTGTTCATTAAGGGTGCTAATTGTCGCGTAATCGATTTGAACTGGAAAATGTAAAAACGGCGTGAGTTTGTTGTAAATTAATCTACTTAAGGCTGTGTGTAATGGTCTGATTGTTTCTTCATTGTATAATAGAGTGATCGCACTTTCTGTGAGTTTTAGCGCTGGAAGTCTAGTACCATGATATTCGAAACTATTTTCGTTTCGGTCCACAACAACCCGTGAGTCGTCGACTATTCTCTCTTTAATAAATATAGGTTGGTTTGTGTCGGTGCCCTTTGAGGGTGTGAAGTTTGGAGAAGGATTTATTTGGGGGGAGAATGAAACCTCCGCTTCCCATGTATAGAGTTTCTCCCCCACCTGAAGGGTGATGTTCCAGGAGCAGCCATTGGCTTGAAACGCATCTTTTATCCCAGCGGAGCGAACCGTATCAATAGCAGAAAGTATCAGAGACTTGCCAACACCGGAAATCCCGACCAACAGGTTGAAGTCACCCAGTTCAAAATGCTCCAGTTCCCAGTTGTGCCAGCGATCCTTGAATTCGAAAGAGAGTATCGTCATGGAAGTGAACGCTCGCTCCGCTGATCGGGAAGGAATTGTTTGATATGGCATTAACCTCTTGACAGGTTAGCCGATTTGAAGGGAAAAGCAAGGGTGTTCCCTTGGCTTTCTCCGTTGTTCGGACCGGCCTTCTCCGGGGTGATGGGAAGCCCCTGGGGGCTTCCTGAGAGGAAAGGATAACACCTCGGGGCTCTGCCCCGAACCCCGCCGGGGGGGATAATCCCCCCCGGACCCCCGTATGAATCAAAAAACAAAAAAAGCCCCGTTTGGGGCTTTTTTTGAACATCAACAGCAACCGTATCAGGCAAACCGCTTCAACGCATCCGCCGAAACCACCTGCTGATCCAACGCCGCTTCCTTCCAGCTCCCACCCCACGACAAGACGAACAACTGGGAATAGTACAGCACCGGAATATTGAAATTGGTGCCGAACAGCTTGTTCACCTTGCCCTGATAAACCTCCACATTGAGCTGACACACCGGGCACGGGGTGACAATCGCTTCCGCCCCGTTGGCGGCCGCGTCCTGAAGAATGTCCTTCACCAAAGCGCACGACTTCTCATTCTCCGAGAAAGCCAACGCGCCCCCGCAACAGGCCACCTTCTTGGCAAACGGCACCGCCGTGGCGCCCGTGGCTTCAATCATCTTGTCCAGATAGGTCGGATTCTCGAAGGAGTCCCCACAAACACCGAAAGGCCGGTTGGTCTGACAGCCCACATAACCCGCCACCTTCAAACCCTTCAGCGGCTTCTTCACCTTGGACTTCAATACATCCCAACCGAAATCCTCGATGAGAACTTCCACCATGTGGCGCGACTTGAGAGAGCCGTCATACGACAAACCCGCCTCCTTGAGGGCCACATTGAGATCCGATTTGACCTCCGGCTCCTCATGAATGCGCTCGTTGGTCTCCCGCAACGCCAACCAGCAGGCGGCACAGGTGGCCACCACATCCTTGGAACCCTGCTGCTTCTGCGCCAGGGCGAAGTTGCGCGCCGTCAGGGCCATGCGCGGCAACTGCCCGCCACCGGCATAGCCGATGGAGGCGGAACAGCAGTTCCAGTCATCGATCTCATTGAGCTTGATGTCCAGAATGGCGCACATGCTCTGAATCGAATGCTCCATATTGTAAGCCGAGGCCCTCTTTTCGGAGCTGCACCCGGTATAGAAAGTATACTCTTTCATGCGCCTTTCTCCCTCTTCTCCTCAAGCTCCCGCGCCTTCTTCAACATGGCTTCGAAACCGGCAAAACCCTTGATCTTGCTGCGGAAGGGCAGGGGGTTGAGACGACCCGTCTTGAGCATGCCCAGGGCGGAATCCTTCATCTCCAACCCGTTCTGAATGCCCTGAGCCAGCCCGTCCACGAAATAGAGCTTCATGGTCAGCGCCGCTTCACCCACCCGGCCGGTGCTGACGATGTTCTCCCAAAAGATGTTCTTGGCAAAACGCGCCGTCACCTGATTCGGCTTGACTTTGCCCTTCACCACCGCATACCGGGCCAAACCATGCACGATGTGGGTGATGGGAAGACCACGCGGGCAGCGCACGATGCAGTTGTAACACGAGGTGCACATCCACATCGAATCGCTTTGCAACACCTCGTCCATCTTGCCGGAACGCACCATCTGGAACAACTGACGCGGACCGAACTCCCAATGGGGACCGAGAGGGCAGGAGCCGGAACAGACGCCGCATTGCATGCACATCTTGATCCAATGCCCCATCTCGGCATTCTTGTATACTTCCTTCGCAAAGGAGAGGTCATAAGCCATGTCCGGAATCTCCTTAAAATTCCTTGTAGGGATTGGGATCCAGTTTCGAGAGGTCATCCGCGAACGATTGGATGACTCCCGGCAGGCGATCCGCATCCAGGATGTTCACCTCCACCATGCGCACCCGGGTCGATTCGAGCTGCAACCGGTTGAGGGTCTCGGAGACTTTGCTCAAACGGATTTCAGCCAGCGCCGAACCGCGCACGTTATGGCACTGATAGTCATCCCCATGTTTGCAACCCATGAGCATGATGCCGTCGAAGCCGGTGGACATGGCGTCGGCGATCCACTCCAGACTCATGGAGCCCATGCAGCGCAGGGGAATGACCCGCACGTAGGGGCTGATGGCGGAGCGGTTGAAACCCACCATGTCGAGGGCGGGATAAGCGTCGTTTTCGCAGGAGAAGATGAGAATGCGGGGTTTTTCGTCGTCCGCCGGGGGAATCTCCACCTCTTTCAGCATGGAGCCGATCATGCTCACGCTGTAGTTGGCGAAGGAGATCACCTTGGCCGGGCAGGCCCCCATGCAGGTGCCGCATCGACGGCAACGGGTGGGGTTGAACTGCGGATTGCCCTTGGCATCCTCGTTGATGGCCCCGAAGGGGCACTCTTCCGTGCAGCGCTTGCACTGGGTGCAGCCTTCCTGCCGGAAGGAGGGGAAGGAGAGGTCGCCCACACGCGGATGGACCGCCGAACCGCGAGCCACCGCTTCCACCACCTGAATGGCTTTCAGAGCGGCGCCGGAAGCGTCTTCCATGGTGTCCTTGATGCCCATGGGACGACGCGCCGGACCGGCGACATAAATGCCGGTACGACGGGTTTCGTAGGGGAAACAGATGAAGTGGGAATCGGGAAAGCCCCACTTCAGACCGGGCAGGCTCGGCCCCTGGCGATAGTCCAGGTTGAGAACCCGTTTGGCGGCTTCGGATTCCATGTCCTGGCCGACCGGCGAGGGCACGTTGGGATCCTGCACATCGACGTTGGGCACCATGCCCGTGGGCAGAACCAGCAGGTCCACGTCCAGGTTTTCGTCGCTGCGCACCAGCTTGTCGTGGAAAGCGACCTTCACGCCGCCGCCCGACTTGCCTTCCACCTTCTTGACATCCGCCTTGACGATCACGCTGCCGGAACGCTGGGCGGAACGGTAGAACTCCTCCATCTGTCCGGGAGTACGCATCTCCTGGAAGAGGATGGTGGTCTCGGCCTCCTGGCCGAACTGCTCGTGAACATACATCGACTGCTTCAGGGAGTAGGTGCAGCAGGCTCCGGAGCAGTACTCCAGATGCTTGGCGTCCCGTTGTCCGGCGCAGAGCGAAAAGGCCACCTTCTTGGCGGGTTTGCCGTCGGAGGGACGAGTGAGCTGGCCGTTCTTGGCCATGACCTCGAACTCCATGGCCGTGACCACGTCCTTGCACTGCCCGTAACCCAGATCACCCAGCTTGTTGGCGTCGTAAAGTTCGAAGCCGGTGGTCACCACGATGGATCCGACCCGCTCTTCGTGGGAGGTTCCACCCTGGTTGATGGTCACGTCGAAGAGACCGGGGGCGCCGGAGGTGCGACGCACCCAGGCATCCTTGTAGATCTTGATGTTGCCGTCACCCTCTACGGAGGAGACCAGGTCGCCGATGAAGTTGGCTTCCGGATCCTGGTAGGGGGCCTTGGTGGGGGAGATCTTGTGCATCTGGTTGAGCTTGCCGCCCAGAACGGGGGACTTCTCCACCAGAATGGCCTGATATCCGGCGCGGGAGACGTTCTGCGCCGCCGTCAATCCGGCCAGACCACCACCCACCACCAGCACGGTTTTGGAGAACCCGGCATCCTGGAAGGGCTCCGGGGCATTCATGCGCTTGACCCGAACGCAGCTCATGCGCACATAGTCGGAGGCCATCATCTGGCGATCTTCCTTGGCATCCTTGTCGGTGCCGGGTTGAACCCAGAGGACCTGCTCCCGCAGGTTGGCCCGCTCCAGCAGCGGCGTGCCGAAACGGAAGGTATCCACATGAACCCGGGGCGAACAGGCGGCGATGACCAGGGCGTTGACCCCGTTCTCCTGCATGTCCTGACGAATCAGGGCCACCCCTTCGGGACCGCACAGCAGGGGATGGGTGCGCACCACCGGGATCTTCTGCTCTTTGGAGGCCACCTTTTCGAGGCCGGCGATGTCGAGACCGTCACCCAGTCCGCAACCGCTGCAGATGTAACAACCGATCTTCTTCTCTTCCATGGTCAGCGTCCTCCTGCCTTGGCCACGCTCTGAATCGCCCGCATGGCCGCCGCCGTGCCGGACTGTACCGATTTGGCCACATCCAGGGGCCCACTCGCGCAGCCGCAGGAGTAGACACCTTGCTCTTGCCCGATCACGAACCGATACTCGTCAACCTTCACGCCCGGCGCCGGCTGGGAGGCGTTGTTGGGCTCCATGCCGGTGGCCAGCACCACCATGTCGAAGGTCTCGGCGTAGCGTTCGCCGGTCAGGGTGTTCTCCCCGACCACGATGGGATTCTCCGTGCCCGCTTCCTGATCGATGCGCGAAGGCTTCGATTTGATCCAGCGGATCTTGGCGTCGGCCTCGATCTTTTTCTGGAAGCCTTCGTAACGGTCCATGGCGCGCAGATCGATGTAGTAGATGGTGATCTCGGCGTTGGGATACTGCTCCCGCACGTAGGTGGTCTGCTTCATGGAGGCCAGGCAGCAGATATAGGAGCAGTAGGGGAGATAATTGTGATCCCGCGATCCGGCGCACTGGATGAAGGCGATCTTGTTGATCTCCTTGCCGTCCGAGGGGCGCCCGATCTTGCCGCCGGTCGGTCCGTAACGGCTGGCCATGCGCTCGAAACGCATGTTGGTGGTCACGTTGGGGAAGCGACCGTAGCCGTAGGGACGGATCTGTTCGGCATCGTAGGGTTTCCAGCCCGTGGCCCAGACGATGGAGGCGACGGGAACTTCGACCAGACGATCCTGCATCTCCGGCTCGATGGCGCCCACCGGGCAGACGGAAACCAGCTTCCTGGCCTCTTCGCTCTTGGCGTAACCGGCTTCCATGAAGAAGCGGTTGGGGAAGGCCATGTTGTGGCTGTTGCGAATGGCTTTCACCTTGCTCTGACCGAAGTTGAAGGGATCCTCGACTTCGACGGTGCAGGCCTTGGCGCATTCGCCGCAAGCGGTGCATTTTTCGTTCACGAAACGCGGCGCCTGACGCAGCTTTACCGTGAAGGCCCCTTCACTCCCCTTTACCTCTTCCACCGTGGTCATGGTATAAAAGGTGATGCGGGGATTGTTGCGCACGCGCTGGAAGTTGATCTCCAGCCCGCACGCCGGGGTGCAGAGCTTGGGAAAGTACTTGTTCAGCTGGGCCACGCGACCGCCCAGGTAGGGGTTCTTTTCCACCAGAATGACTTCGTAGCCGACTTCCGCGGCCTCCACGGCGGCGGTGAGGCCGCTCATTCCGCCTCCCACCACCAGGATCGTCCGGTTCGTGGCAGTACCATCCGCCATATCGCACCTCCAAAGTGCCTGTGAGCCAAAAGGTCCGACGCTGTGTCGGGGTGTTGCTGCAATTTTTTTGATCCCTTATAAGAGCCCTCTTGCATGAGGCTCTTATATTCTGATTTTCTTATCGACGAATTGTAGGAGCGGTGAGCCGGAACGGCAATACAAATTCTATTTATTTATGCATTATAAAATCCGTTTATCGAACGTCAACCCGGGAGTCTGCATGTCCACCTCATCTTTCGTCTGTCTGCAACGCCAATCGGTCAAGGCTCTGAACATCGAGGTGGAGTCGTGGCTCCACGAGGCCACGGGCGCCAGACATCTGCATCTGGGCACTGCGGATGCCCATAACGCCTTCATGGTGGCGTTTTTGACGGTTCCCGAGGACTCCACCGGGGTGGCCCACATTCTGGAGCATACCACCCTGTGCGGCAGCGAACGCTACCCGGTGCGGGATCCCTTTTTCATGATGTTGCGGCGCTCGCTGGCCACCTTCATGAACGCCTTCACCGCCAGTGACTGGACGGCGTATCCCTTCGCCAGCCAATCCCGCAAGGACTTTTTCAACCTGCTCGACGTTTACCTGGACGCCGCCTTCTTCCCGCGTTTGGACCGACTCGATTTCCTTCAGGAGGGCTGGCGTCTTGAGCCGGTGGAAGGGGAGAAAGGAGTGGCCTTCAAAGGTGTGGTCTTCAACGAGATGAAAGGGGCCATGGCCAATCCGGCGCGGGAGTTGTGGGAAGGGTTGTGCGGACAGCTTTTCCCCACCTCCACCTACCGGTTCAACAGCGGGGGTGACCCGGAGGTGATCCCGCAGTTGACCTGGGAGGCCCTCAAGGCCTTTCATGCCCGCCACT
>JADGAQ010000210.1 GCA_015231925.1 Magnetococcales bacterium | reverse complement strand
GGGGTCCAGGGGGCACCCCTGGGACTTTTCCTTTTGCCGTTGACTTCCAACCCCATGGGGTCCAGGGGGCACCCCTGGGACTTTTCCTTTTGCCGTTGACTTCCAACCCCACGGGGTCCAGGGGGCACCCCTGGGACTGTTCCTTTTGCCGTTGACTTCCAACCCCACGGGGTCCGGGGGGCACCCCTGGGACTTTTCCTTTCGACGTTGAAACGATCATGCCGCTCAATGCGAGGGGGCTGAATAGTTACGAAATGTTGGTGATTCCTTGCTCGCTAGGGCGTGTTGACATTCACCATCTTTTGGTCCCTGGCCGCGTTGCAATCCGGTTCGGAATGCTCATGTAGGCGAGCTACACTCCGCTTCCTCACCGTCTTGCGCCTTGCCAGGAACCAAAATCTGGCAAATGTCAACACGCCCTAGGGTAAGCGGGGGGATTGGTTATCCCGCCACAGCAGGACAACCGTAGCCGTCAGGCAAACGGCGGCGTAAAGGGTCATCGAGGCAACCGGCCCCATTCGAAAGGCGCTCCCCGGAAAGACCACCCGGTTGATCCAGTCCAGAGCGCCATGGGCCAGAGCCAGGGTCAGGATGGAAGCCCCCCGCTGCCTCGCCGCCGCGAAGAGCAGCCCCACCCCGGTGGTATAAACCACCGCTTCCCCACTACCGGGCAGGTGCATCAGCCCGAAGAGCAGGCTGCCAAGGCCGATGGAAATCGCCATGCGCTCCCGGAAGAGCGCCATCCAAACGCCACGGAACCACAACTCCTCCACGAAGCCGATCAACACCACCCGACGCACCAGCTCGATCGCGGCCTGCAGCCATCCCTGACGCGGGCCGAAGGCATGCGCCACCACCACCTGTTCGAGCAGCAGCAACAGCGCGAGGATCCCCAGAGCCACACCCCAGCCCCGTCCGGTGAAGAGTCCCTCGGGCGCCACCCCGCCGCGACGCGCCAGGGTGAGCCCGACCACCAGTTGCAGCAGGGAGAGGCCGAACAGAGCCTCCCTTATCCACAAGGGTCGCCACGCAAACAGCAGGGATAACAACAGCACGCTGCCGGCGAAGAAGATCCACCAGGCCCGCAAAAGCGTGGCGCGGCTCATGGCCGTCAAGCCAACTGCCGGCTGGCCATGCGTTGAAACAAGCCCTTGCGCGCCATAAGCTCCTCGAAATTCCCCTCCTCCACCACCTCACCCTTGTCCAGCACGTAGATGCGGTCGGCGTCCATGATGGTGGTCAGCCGATGAGCCACCACGACGCGGGTGATCTTCCTCTGCCGCAGGCTTTCGGTGACGATGGCCTGGGTGCGGTTGTCCAGGGCGCTGGTGGCTTCGTCGAAAAAGACGATGCGGGGTTTGGTGGCCAGGGCGCGGGCGATGAGCAGACGCTGCCGTTGCCCCCCGGAAAGGGTGGTCGCCCCCTCGGACAACAGGGTGTGCATGCCCATGGGAAAAGCTTTGATATCCTCGGCGAACCCCGCCGCCTCCGCCGCCTCCCAGGCCTCGTCCATGCTCAAGCTGCTGGCTCCGGAAATGGCGTGGTAGATGGTGCCCGCGTTGATGCGGCCATCCTGCAGCACCACCCCCACCTGACGGCGCACCAGCAGCATGTCGAGATCGGAGATATCCTTCTTGTCGAAGAGAATCTGTCCGCTTTCGGGAAACTCGAAGCCCAGCAGCAGCTTGAGAATGGTGGACTTGCCGCTGCCGGAGGGGCCCACCAGGGCCATGAACTCCCCCGGCTGCACCTTCAGGGAGACCTCGTGCAGCACACGGGGACCGTCGCCGCTGTAGCGGAAAGTGACGCGCGCCAACTGCAACTGCCCGTCCAGCCGTCCCGGATCGGTTTTGCAGGTACCGCCTTCGACCGGCTCGTCCAGAATGGGCCGCACCAGCTCCTGTTTGGCATACAATTGATGGATGTTGATGAAGGTGGCGAAGAAACTCACGATCCCGCCCACCACAGAACCGAAGGCCCCCTGAACGGCGAAAAAGGTGCCGATGGTCAACAGCGGCGGCGTGAGGGGATTGATGGCCTGCAGCGCGGCGGTCTCGGCCACCATGCCCCCGGCCAGATAATAGAGGGCGATGGTGCTGCCGGACTGGATCACCAGGTTGATCAACCCCGACCAGTGTTCCAGTTCGTCGATGGCCTGCTCCTCCTTCATCTGCTCGCCGAAGCGGGCCGCCCACTGGTTGAGGGCGCGCCCCTCGGCCCGGGCGATCTGCAGCTTGCTGACCCCGTTGACCATCTGCACCACGAAGCCGAACTCCTCCCCGCTCTTCAACTCCACGTTCAGCGCCTTCTTGCGGATGATGAAGGAGAAACTCAGCGAAAAAACCGAGGTCACCAGCGCCGCCACCAGAGCCAGAAAAGCCAGTTTGGCCGAGTAGTAGAAACAGACGCCCAGCATGATCAGCGTCGACAGCAACCCCAGCACCGCGCCGAAGGTGTTCATGGAAAAGCCGGCGCTGATCTCCGAAATCATCATGGCCCGGTTGAGCAGGTCGCCGCTGGGGAATCGCCGGAAAAAGCGCAGCGGCAGGCGCAACAGACGGTCCATGACCGCCACCTGCAGATGGGCGGTCAACTGGCTTTTGAAACGGATGGAGACCAGACCGCTGGACAGGCCGAAGAGAAATATTCCCATGGACATGGCCATGAGCCCCACCGCCAGATCGGTCATCAACTCCCGATTGGCGTCGGGGATGACCCGGTCGGTCATCATGAAGTTGGCCACCGGCATGAAGATGCCCAGGAGCCCCGAAACCAGGGAGAGCAGCAGCATCAGGCGCACCTCCCCCAGAAAGGGCAGGTAGGTGAAGCGGCTCAGTTGGGCAAAGGAGAGTTTTCCCGTGAGCGGCAGGGGCCGCAGAAAGGCGTAGGCCACCTCGTCGAACTCTTCCGCCATTTCGGGGGTCAGGGGTTGGCGTTGTCCGCTCTCCCCGTCCACCACTTCGTAGCGCCGCGCCAGTCCCAGAAAGTAGCCTTCGTTGATCAGGGCCACCGGAGCGCCGTTGGCTTTGCGGAAGGCCAGCAACTGGCCGACATCGTCCCGCCACCAGGTGCCCAGCAACCGCACCCGCCGGAAGCGGGTTCCGGAGGCATGGCACACCACGCCCACCTGTTCGTCGCGACCGCTGTGGCGGGTCAAGGCCTCGGGTTCCGCCACCATGCGGAGGCCCAGATAACCGCCGATAACCCCCATGGCCCCCAGAAGCGGCGTCTCCCGAGGGACGAAGAGGCGGGGGTCGTGACGTTGTCCGGGGCGCAGCAGGGCCACGGTCCGTCGCTCCTCCTCGCGCCCCAGGGCCTCCAGTTGGGCGAACCGTTGCCGTTCCACGGTCCGGGATTGGGCTTCGAGCTGCAGACTGTGGCGCAGAAAGGCCTGGCCAAGCGCCGCCACTCCCGACGAAAGGGCGAAAAGATCGACCGTTTCCTCGGTGAAGGGGTGAAACATCCCCTTGACCGGGGTCATGGCCCGGAACCAGAGGGAGCCGGTGGTGGCCAGAGGTTCGGAACGGTCGAGCGGTTCCAGATCCAGGGGACGCACCACCCCCGAATCGAGCCGCAGCAGAGAGAAACCGTGGCCTGCCGAACGGAAACACTGGCCCTCGGCAAACTGAAAGGGCACGGCGACCTCGACCTTCTCGGCATAGGGCGTCTCGACCCCCTCCAGCAGACGATCCGCCAGAAGGGAGGCGAAACCCTGGAATCCGTCCAGCAGCCCCTCCTCCACCGTCACGACAGGGGCGTCGGCGGCGGGCAGTTCGATGCGGAGCAGGCGGCAGGCCTCCGTGGCCACCGCCATCAGGACGTGGCGGGCACCTTCGTGTTCCAGGGCGACACCGTGCAGCACCTTGCCTTCCAGACAGGTGAACAGGTGGCGACGGGCCCCCACGGGAAGGCCGTTCTCGACACGAACCCGATAGATGGCCAATGCGCCTTCCAATACCCGATGGCAGCAGGCCGCCTCGTCCAGCAACAGGTATTGCTGGCTTGGCAACAGGCTCACCCCGGCCTCTTGGCCCGATTCGGCTTCCGGGTTCATCCCCACCTCCCCTCGAAGCGGCCCCGAAACGGGATCGGCCCGCCCGATTCAGTGCGCCTTGAGCAATTTGGCATAGAGCCCCTGTTTGGCCCACAACTCGTCGTGGCTGCCCGATTCCCGCACCTTGCCCTTTTGCAGCACCAGTATCCGGTCGCAGGTGCGCACCGTACTCAGGCGATGGGCCACGATCAACGCCGAACAGCCCCGACGGTTGAGGTTGCGCATGATGGTGGCTTCGGTCTCCGAATCAAGGGCGCTGGTGGCCTCGTCCAGAATGAGAAAAGAGGGTTTGCGCACCAGGGCCCGGGCGATTTCCAGACGTTGCCGCTGCCCGCCGCTCATGTTGCCGCCCCCCTCCTCCACCTTGGTATCGAGCCCTTTGGCCAGGCCCATGACGAACTCGGCGATGTCCGCGTCCTCCAGGGCGTCCAGAAGCCACTGCTCCGGCACCGTGGCATCCCACAGGGTCAGATTGTCCCGAATGGTTCCGGGAAAAAGCAGAATATCCTGTTCGATCATGGCCACCGAGTTGGTCAGCAGCTCGGCGGGCACCTTGTGGCGGCTCACCCCGTCGAAACGCACCGCCCCGGCCCAGGGCTGGATCAATCCGGCGGCCATCCTGGCCAGGGTGGATTTGCCGGAGCCGCTGCCGCCGACCAGAGCCACCCGCTGCCCCGGCAACACCTTCAGATTGAAAGCGGTGATCAGCGGGGCCTCGGTGGGCGAATAGCCGTATTGGATGTCGATCATCTCCAGTTGCCCCTCCAGTCGGGTTCGGCCCGAGAGGTCGACGACCGCTTCGGGCGCCCCCGGCGGTTCGGGAGGGGGTGGAATCCGGTCGATGGTGGGGTTTTGCGTCACATCCTCCAGGCGGATGATGTTGCCCCGAATCTGCTGAATCTGGATACCCAGGCCCAGCAGACCGTTGATCGGCCCCAGAAACATACCCATCAGCGCATTGAAAGCCATCAGGGTGCCGAAGGTCATCTCCCCGTTCATCACCTTGAAACCGCCGATGAGCAGGGTCAGGGTCGATACCACGGAGTTGGTGAAGGTGGGCAGAATGGAGAAGGTGCGGCTGTCCAGGGTCAGTCGCAGTTGGGCGTTGGCCCCGGAGGTGAAATAACCGGCCCATTTTTCGTAGAAGGCGCTCTCCAGCCCGGAGGCCTTGAGCGAATCGACGCTCTGGATGGCGGCGATGGTGACGCCCTGCACCTTGCCCATCTCCGTGGCGATGCGCAGGTTGGCTTCCATGCGTCGCGCCGCCACCGCCTGCATGAAGGCGAAGTTCAGAAAGGTGGAAAAGAGACCGATCAGGGTCAGATCCAGGTCGTAGCTGAACAGCACGAGGCCGTAGAAGACCATGGTGATCAAACCCACCACGGTGCCGGTGAGCTGCCCGGCGATGAGTTCCACCAGCATGTCGTTGATCTGGCTGCGTTCCACCACGTCGCCCGCATAGCGTTGCGAATAGAACTGGTAGGGCAGGCGCAGGATGTGGCGGAAGAACTCGGCGTTGAGCTTGGCGGAAAGCCCCTTGCTCATGCGACGGAAAAACAGGTTGTTGACCGCGGTGAGCGCCACCTGAAAGGCCAACACGGCGATCATGCCCAGCAGGATGGGTCGCAGCATCTCGAAACGGCCCACGGCGATGACCTCGTCCACCATGAGGCGGGTGAAGGCGGCGGTAACGATGGCGGGAAAAGCGGAGAGCAGCCCGCACACCATGATGTAGGTCAGGGCCTGTTCACTGCCCCGGATGCGTTCGAGGATGGCGGGGAAGGGACTGGGCAGGCGTCCCCCCTTCTCGAAGGTCTCTTCGGGCTCGAAGGTCAGTGCCACGCCGGTAAAGCCTTCGGAGAACTCCTCCTCGGTCAGCTCCCGGTGTCCGATGGCCGGATCGTTGAGATAGACCCGCCCCTTGTCGAAGCCTTCCACCACCAGGAAGTGGTTGAACTGCCAGAAGACGATGCAGGGCAGCGGCACCTGTTTGATGGTGTCCATGCCCTTGCTGAAACCCTTGGCGGTCAGACCGTACTTGCGGGCCGCCTTCAGCACGTTGGCCGCCTTGCTGCCGTCGCGGGAGACGCCGCAATCGACGCGAAGCTGGGTCAGCGGCACGAAACGCCCGTAATAGCCCAGAATCATGGCCAGGGCGGCGGCGCCGCACTCCACCGCTTCCATCTGCAGAATGAAAGGGGTCTTCTTGCGTTTCGGCCACAGATTGGGTAGTTCGACCATCGCCTTACATCGCCGACAACTGATCGGATTCGCCCATGAACCATTTACGCAGCAACGGCATGGCGAAGGTGATGGGCGCCCGTTGTTCCACGGTGATGCGGCAGGTGGTGGTGGCCCCGGCGGTCACCACGGCGTCGGGCCCCTTCGAGGTCCACTTGAATCCGGAGGGCGCCTCCGGGTCGGTCAGCAGATCCGCCTCCACCAGGATGGTGCCGCCGCTTTTCAACAGCGCCTTGGCCACGTCCGAGTTGCCCACCATGTTGACGATGCCCTCGCTGGTCACCGGAAAATCCGACACCTTGCTCACCGTGCCCATCATCGAGCCGTAACGCTGGCGTTCGAAGTTGCTGGGATTGATGCGCACCTCCATCCCCGTGGCCACCCGTTTGCCGTTCCCCACCGGGAAGAAACAGAGATGCTTGAGGGGCTCGTCCTCCACCCAGGCACCCATGTCACCGATCAGGGCGAAGGTCGGCACCCCGTCCACCGTGGTCAGATCGCCGTCACGCACCGTCAGTTTGAAATCGGAGAGGACCTCCTTGAAGGTATCCGGGGCGTGCAAGCGGATTTCGTAGGAGCGGGGC